>JBLNAE010000158.1:0-5031 GCA_050259195.1 Ignavibacteriales bacterium | reverse complement strand
AAGTCTTCTCGATACGGCGTTTACCATCTCTTTAAGAGTTTGGTCTTCTCCCATCATGCTTTCGATCTTCCTTACTGCGTGTATTACTGTAGAGTGGTCTTTCCCCCCAAATTTCTCTCCGGCTGTATTCAGTCATAAATAGAACTCAAGAAAAGCGGTTCACTCTTTGGATAATTCCTCAAGGGTATAGAGCTTGCGTTTTTTCTTTAGGTTTTCCAAACCCCTCCGGATTTCAGCCATGAATTCCTCGTCGGCGCGAATAGCGATGGTTTCCCTCCAACTGTCAAATTCATCTGGGCTAACGATTATCGCCACCGATTTACCGTTTCTCGTAATAGTGATTTCCTCGTCCCTTGATAAAACCTCTTCAACGAGTTCACTTAATTTCATCTTGACCTCTGACAAAGGTAATACTTTCATAGGACTTAGCCTCAAATTTTGGTTGACCAGAATTTTGACTGTGTAATACGGATTTAAAGTGATTTTGTCAATAAATCAAACCACAATATTCACCAGTTTTTTAGGCACGACTATTACCTTTTTAATCTCTTTCCCAGCAATATAATTTTTCACCTTTTCATCAGAAAAAGCGGCCTGTTTTATCTCCTCTTCACCTGAATCAGGGTCCATTAAAACCTGGCTTCTCACTTTCCCATTTACCTGAATCACAATGGTTATCTCTGCGCTCCCTAAAATCTCTCCATTCCACTCTATCCAGGGCTTATCAACCAGGGTTTCTTTATATCCCAGAGATTCCCAGAGTTCCTCAGATATGTGAGGAGCCATGGGGTAGAGCAGGCACACTATGGCCTCGACCGATTCCTTGAGAACCATTATGTCGTCCTTCTCGTCGGGTTCAAACCGGGATACGGCATTCAGAAGCTCCATAATAGCCGCAACCGCCGTGTTAAACTGGAACCTTTCCAGGTCGTCTGTGACCTTCTTTATTGTTTTATGAACCTTGATGAGAAGCTCTTTTGATTTCGGGCTCAGGGCTTCGAATTTTACCACCCTCATTTCCCCCCTACTAAGGAGGGACGAGAGGGGGGTCAATCCGCAATCATAAGCAAGCCTCCACACACGGTTTAAGAACCTGTAAGCCCCTTCAATTCCTTCATCGCTCCAGTCGAGGTCTCTTTGAACAGGAGAGGCAAAAAGCATGAAAATACGGACGGTATCGGCTCCATATTTCGCAATCATATCATCCGGATCAACTATATTTCCAAGGGATTTCGACATCTTAGCCCCGTCCTTAATAACCATTCCCTGAGTAAGTAGGTTTAAAAACGGCTCATCGAGATCGCACATTCCGAGGTCTCTCAAAACCTTTGTATAGAACCTGGCATAGAGGAGATGCAAAATAGCGTGTTCAATCCCGCCAATGTACTGGTCAACTGGAAGCCAGTATTTGACCCTTTCTCTGTCAAACATCCCTTTGTCATAATCAGGAGAAGTGTATCTCAGAAAATACCAGGAGGATTCAACAAACGTGTCCATCGTATCCGTCTCTCTTTTGGCATCCCCGCCGCATTTGGGACATTTCGTATTTACAAAGCTCTCCAATTTAGACAGAGGCGAGCCGCCTTTTCCCGTAAATTCAACGTCTAGGGGAAGCTCAACAGGGAGGTCTTTATCGGGCACGGGAATAGTCCCGCATTTTCCACAATAAATAATGGGAATCGGCGCACCCCAGTATCTCTGTCGGGATATGCCCCAGTCCCTCAGCCTGTAATTTACCTGCCTCCTACCAAACCCCTTAGATTCGAGGTACTCAATAACCTTTTCTTTCCCAATTTCCGATGGAAGCCCCGAGAATTCACCGGAATTTACCATAATTCCCGCCTCCTCATAGGCGCCTTCCATATTGTCCGGCTGTAGGGGCCGTTCGCGGACTGCCCCTACAGGTTGAATCACGACCTTTATAGGCAGCTTGTACCCTTTTGCAAACTCAAAATCCCTCTGATCGTGTGCGGGAACGCACATTATTACCCCAGTTCCGTATTCCATAAGGACAAAGTTGGCAATGTAAATTGGCACGCGCTCGCCGGTAAAGGGATTTATACAATAAGCGCCTGTAAAAACGCCCTCCTTTTTCGTCTCCTCAGATACCCTTTCAATACCGGTTTGTCTCCGTATCCTGTGTATGAACTCAATGGCCTCCTCTTCCTGAGGTTTTCCTCCGACCAATTTCTCTGAAAGCGGGTGCTCAGGAGCAAGGCCCATAAAGGTCACTCCAAAAACCGTATCGGGCCGGGTGGTAAAAATCCTTAATTTCGTCTCGCCATCCCCCGGATTTTCCAGGGGAAAATCTATTTCTGCCCCTGTGCTCTTTCCTATCCAGTTCTTCTGCATCGTAAGCACCCTCTCGGGCCAGCCGCTCTTTAGCCTTTCGCACCACTCAAGCAACTCCTCGGCATATTCTGTGATTTTAAAGAACCATCCCTCCATCTCTTTCTGCACAACCTCGGATTTGCACCTCCAGCACCTCCCATCTTCTACCTGCTCATTCGCCAGAACCGTCTCGCAAGAGGGACACCAGTTTACGACCGAGACCCTTTTATAAGCGAGTCCGCGCTCAAGCATTCTTGTAAATACCATCTGCTCCCATTTGTAATAAGAAGGGTCACAGGTTGCGACCTCTCTTGTCCAGTCATAGCTAAACCCAAGCCTTTTGAACTGCCCTTTCATCTGGGTGATATTCTGATCTGTCCATTTTGCGGGATGGATTCCGTGCTCAATTGCGGCGTTTTCTGCAGGAAGCCCAAAGGCGTCCCATCCTATGGGGTGAAGCACGTTAAATCCCCTCGCTCTCTTATGCCGCGCGACAACATCGCCAATCGTATAGTTTCTTACATGCCCCATGTGAATCCTACCTGAAGGGTAGGGGAACATCTCAAGGACGTAGTACTCCTTTTTATTCAGGTCTTCTGACACCTCATAGACCCTTTTCTTATCCCATATTTTCTGCCATTTTCTTTCAATCTCTTGGGGATTGTAGACTTCTTCCATGTTTCTAATTTATCTCCTTTCACTTCCGGCTGTAGGGGCAGGTTTCAAACCTGCCCCTACTCAGGTAATGCAAAATCAATATGCAAGCAAAAATACAGCAATTAAAAGGCGACAAATCGCTCTGCCAGCATTATTAGTATTTAATCATTCTAAATTAACGCCTTACGGGTTTCAAATTCACAAAGGAGTTTGACGGAATTACTCAATTAAAACCACGATAAATTCGGTAAATTTTCAAATTTAGGCGGAATTCTGTTCAGAAGAAATTAGAGAGTTTCCCACTCCAGAATTCGCATCAAACCCACGCTCCTTTAGAGAAATCACAAAAATCAGAATTAAAAATAGCGGTCTTACAAAACTTTAGCACTGTAAGACACTGGAAAGTCAAGACTTTTTAGAATACCTTGACAATTTCATTCGGCATTGTTAGGATTTACCGATACCCACCGGCAGATAAGACCCGAGGGAGAAAATTTTAAGGATTAAGCTTCTACTTTTGACAACTGAGTTATCCACACCCTGTTGATAAGCTGTGGAAAAGTTGTTAGTTTTTTTGGAGGATTCTTGGCTAAGAAAGTAACCCTAGGACGCAACCTCAAATCCCTTTTTCCAGACGAAAACGACAAAGAAACATTCAGGGGAATAGGGCTGTTTGTAAAAGCTTCAAGCCCTCCTTCCGCCGATAAGGTAAACGTGCCTGATGAAGAAGTTGTATGGGAAGAGGTAATTGAGAGGATAAAAAGGAAATCAAACCCTCAGGTGTTTTTCTGGTTTGATTCTCTAAAGCTCGTCTCACAGAAAGACGAATCCATTACGCTAAAGGCAAAAAGCCCATTTGAAAGAGACTGGATAACAAACCATTACATGGATGTTATAAGTAAAACTGTAGAAGAAGTTGGGAGAAGGAGGTTTGAAATCAAGATTATATCCGACAGCCAGGCTCCGGTTTCGGTTGAAGAGATTGAAGAGGAGCCAAAGCCTAGGGAAAAGAAGGAGGCACTCTTTTCAGGGTTTCTTAACCCGAATTATACGTTTGAGAGATTCATTGTAGGGTCAAGCAACCAGTTCGCCCACGCCGCTTCGATTGCAGTGGCAAGAAAACCCGGAGAGGCGTATAACCCACTTTTTATATACGGCGGAGTGGGACTTGGAAAAACACACTTAATCAATGCGATTGGGAACTATATACTTAAAACCACTCTTGTGGCAAGAATATGCTGCATATCCGCCGAAAATTTTACAAATCAGGTGATAAATAGCATAAAGTCTAACAAGATGGAGGAATTCAGGAACAGATACAGATTTGGCTGTGATGTGCTTCTCATTGACGACATACAGTTTATTGCGGGGAAAGAAAGCACACAGGAAGAATTCTTCCATACGTTCAACACGCTCTATGAATCAAAGAAGCAAATAGTAATCTCAAGCGATAAATCTCCCAAGGATATGTCATATCTCGAGGAGCGCCTGAGATCTAGGTTTGAGTGGGGACTTATTACGGACATCCAGCCGCCCGAGACCGAGACGAAGGTTGCGATACTCAAGAAAAAGGCGGAAGCCGAGAAGATAATGCTCCCGGACGATGTGGCAATATTTCTTGCCCAAAACATCACATCTAATATCAGAGAGCTGGAGGGAACACTTACGAATATCAGCGCTTATGCAAAGCTCTTAAACACGGAGATTACAATAGAGCTTGCCAGAGAGGTTCTAAAAAACATAATAAAAGAGCACACAAGGCAGGTCATGAGTATAGAGTCCATTCAAAAAGAGGTTGCGAACTTCTTTGGGATAAAGCTTCAGGAACTAAAATCAGAAAAGAAAGTGAAGAACGTTGCGTTTCCAAGGCAAGTCGCCATGTACCTTGCAAGAAGATACACGGGGGCATCGTTTCCGGAAATCGGAGAGAAATTTGGGGGGAAAGACCACTCTACAGTAATACACGCAGTAAGGAAGATCGAAAGCATGATGGGAGAAGACCAAACTCTTAAAGAGATGGTAAACGCCGTATCGAGAAGACTT
>JBLNAE010000157.1:0-3338 GCA_050259195.1 Ignavibacteriales bacterium | reverse complement strand
ACCGAACTCGTATTTGATATGTATATTGGTGACGAGGTTATTAGGGTTGAAGGTGTTGTTGCACGGGTAACTCCTATTTTCTCTGGGATAGCTTCTATAATGGGCGTAAAATTCCAAGGGCGTACTGACCACATAAAGCACATATACAGGGAGAGACTAAACAAGCAGCATTCTTTGGATAAAGTTACCGAGTAGAACCTTCATGTATGCGCGACCTCACTTTAGCCAAACTTCTACTGGTCATGTCGCTCACAGACAGTGACTTCACTTTTTCAAGTTCCACCAGTTCCATCATCCACAGTAAAGCTGAGCTGATATATAAGCTTGTCTCCATGACTTGCCCTCTCATCCCACAACTGTGCCCGTCGCTATTCCATTCCTCTTTAAAATCTCCCTAAAATGAAGGCAAATCGGGAGTTTCATCATCTCGTTTTAGCTTTGATTTCTTAGGTTACTCAGCGTAATGAGTCATGCCTGTGATGTCAATTACCACCACAGGTTCATTTCCGATAACCCAAGCATCATATCCAGGTGGAAGATGTGATACATCCCCATGACCAAACTCAGCTTCTGTGCCAACATAATTCCCTACTCCCCTCTCTTTCTCAAGTACCGTGAATGATAATATAAAAAACATTGGGGAAAAAAGTATAAGGATTAAAACTAAGGTTATACGATTTTGCAAAGTAATTAAAATGTTCACTTCAAAAATCCTACAAAAGTCTAATTTGCGTATTCTCAGATTAACCGCATAAATTAATGTAAGGACGTTTAGATGGGAAGCGAAAAGTGTGGCCTTGCTCAGGCGATGAGACCTCTTGATGCCCTCAAGAGGTTAAGGGTTCGAGTCCCTTCGGTCCCACACAGATTTTAAGGATAAAGGGTTAGGTATAATGATAAATCGAAGGCTATCAAAAAGAATCCCTTTTAATAAGAGGATAAGATATGGGTTGTTTGAGCCTAATCACTTAGGCTATACATTAAATATCTCAGAAGGCGGAATTGGAATTGAATCCGATGCAGTATTTCCCCCTAAGTCTAGAGTTGTAGTTTACTTGTATGGGAATGGGGTCGAGCTTGAAAATGATGAAAGGGATGAGGTTCTTTTACTTGAAGGCATCGTTACATGGGTATATTTTACTTTTCCTGGAATCCCATCTACCATGGGAATAACATGCACAAATCGAACTAAAAATATTGCCCATATATACGAGGAAAAACGAATCAAAACGAATGTTATACCTATAAAATAAACAAGGCTCTTCCAAAAAAGTGCCAAATTGAAAATCAATTCCAAATGTAAGAAGTAAGACAGAGTAAAAAATGACTTCTTGCCTCTTAATTTTGCTTATTTTTTAAATTGTACAACCAATATCTCTTCCGTCACATAGTTATATTGCTTGACACGTTAAGTTGCTTCGGTTGAGGCTGATTAAGAGGAATTGAGAGCTAATAAATATAGATGATGCCATTGCCTTTAAGAAGCGTGGACCAACCACTCTTGTTCAATAGCCCTTCAGGATTCGTGCCATTTCGCTTTTTCCAGCCGTAGCCACAACGAAAGCCTGATACACCCATTCACATAGGCATGCAAGTCCTAATCATAGCCACCTGATTCTTATTTATGGTCTAACTTCACTTAAACATCTAAGCCTTACTTAATAATCAATATATCCTGCCTAAGCCTTTCTAATTGCTCATTTGCGATTCCGTCTAGCCCCTCTCTGAATTTTGGATCTAATTGATACATCCTTGCCATAAGCCCAAACCCACACTGCATTGATATAGGCACATCATATCGCTTTTCCAGTAGCGCGATCAGAGCATTGTCAAACTCTTCATTAGATAGCCGATCCGTTTCTTCCCGGACCTGTTTTAATCCTCCCCTTATACGCTCAATTTCTACCGTTGACATTCCTTCCTCTAATTTCTCAATCCGCTTTTTCATGGGTTTTCTACCTCTTGCCAATCTCTTACTTCCTCTCCTAGATGTTCTACGGTTCCATCCGAGTTGTACTTGATTCTTCTGATCTGCACCTCGCCAGTCTTTCCGTCATCGGTAATTATCCTATTGATTCTTATTATTATGGGGTCTCGTATTTCCAGCTTCTCCTCTAAAGCCCGTATCCTGCTTCTTATCCCTGTCATTAGGTTCCTCTTATTTGATAAACCTCTCTAGATCTGAGCAAAGCTTGGATTAGTCCCAACAAACTATCATCACCGCTGTAGGTAGATAAATCAGCCCCTCGGATCTTTTCTAGCAGCAATTGAGGCTTCCTTCTTATAGCCGCTCCTAAACAAACCAGAATATCATCAGAGTAAGCCTCAACCTCTGTGCCATCCATTAATTTCCAGCTTACCTTATGGTCCCCTAAGATACCCTCAAGTCTTCTTATCCTTGCTTCTAAGTCCATTTAGAACCTCCCGCCATTCTTGCGTCGCTCAAGCGCTTCTTCCAGTGCTTTCAATCTCTCCTCAAGCTCCTCGGTCTTTACTATTTTGATGTTATAGTCCAGGATAGCCTGACTAGCTCTCAATTTTATTGATTCAGTCTCAGAGTCTAATAACCCACCCAATCTCTCGACAGCTGTGTTTAATCTGGCTTTGAGGTTACTAAAGGCTTGATCTCTAAGTTTTTCCCTCTCTTCACTTAAGCACTTCTCGAAGTGAGGCAAGGTTAGCCAACGGTACAGCGTTCTCTCTCCAACTCCAATCTTTTTCGCTACGTCTTCAACAGTTCTATTAGACGGGTTCGCAAGTTCTAAGATTGCCCTTTCCTGTTTTGCTGATAACCTGCCATTTCCTGCCATATTCTGCCATTCTTGCATGTACTAAGTAGACTCAGTACCTTTACTGCAGATTAATCGTAATCCTACCATCTCCATTAATTTAGATAAGCTGATCCAAGTGTCTCAAAAAGCCACCAACTGCCACAAAAATTCGTGTCCATCTCATCCACCATGTACGTAGCCTAAAACTTTTCGTCTTGACTTCCATTATGTTCAGTACAATTAAGTTCTCTACAGGATGAAGTTCTCTCCAATTCTCATGGTGCGTATCCTGGACCCATACACCCTCTACCTCCACAACACTCTTTAGCTCATCCCATCGAATATATTCTCAAACTTATCTCTATCATAAGGGACTATCTCACAGTGTAGGGCTCCGTTTCTTTCCTTTAAGTTACTCTCATTTATTAAGTATCTGTACATCTTATTAGAAGCGGTCTCATAAATACCTTAATACCTTGTCCTGCTATAATGAAATGAATGGCAAGACGAGAAGAATTAAGTGATGAACAATGGGCAATTATTGAACCTTTGATTCCACCTTTGCCT
>JBLNAE010000156.1:0-11252 GCA_050259195.1 Ignavibacteriales bacterium | reverse complement strand
CTTCCATCTTCTCCGGTAAAGATCACCTGATACATATCGTCATCAGTTTTGTAGATAATGCGCTCAACCTCGCAGTCCGTTTCCTGTTTATCAGTTGAAAAGCTAGGCTCAGGACAACACTCCCGGCAATCGCAAGCCTCGGAGTGGGGGTATGTCTTTCTAATATCCTCTTTCCTTATATCCTCAAAGGGCTTTTTTTGATCTAATTCGTCGTCATTATTTATATTTGTTGAGGAAAATCCGTTTTTTCCTCTATTTTCCTCATTTTCCTTAATCCCTTCTCCATCATCTTTTGAGGAAGTTGAGGCATTTTGAGGAAAATCCTCTTTTTCCTCAAAGTTTTGTACTGCTTTCAGTACCTTAGCTCCGAAATTAGACATTGAGGAAATTGAGGAAAGGGATGACAAGAGAGTGTATCGGCTCTCTTTCCCTGTCTTTCCGTTATGGGAAATGTCCTATCCTTAAATTCAACTTTCTCCTCAAGTTCTCCAAAACTGAACTCTTCATTAACCCCAAAGTTTTTTTCTACGGCCTCTAACACCTTTTCCAGTTTGGGGCTTATTTCCTTATGGCTCTGAATCAACACAACCTCTGTTATCGGCAAGATCGACTCTAAGTCCTCTAGGGTAGCTATGATACTCCCGCTTGAGTCCCTTTCTCTTTGGAACTGATAAAGTGAGGCATGGGATTTAATAAGAGCGAGGAATCTTTTGAAATCCCTTCTCACTCTTGGTTTATCCTTTGGAAACGCCTCTACCAACCTTTCCGCAAAGGGGATATTTACGCTGCATTGCCCCAGAAGGGTTTGAGCCGCCCTCCAGATTTTTGATTCTTGCTCAAGCTCCGGGCTTATGCTGTCCTGCGCTTTCGCTTCGGCTGTCAAAACTCGGTCTGTTTGCTCAGGGGATTCATCCATGAACAAGTCAAATAATCTCGTCTGGTTTTCCGGGTGAATCCTCTCTCTTGTTGTAGTCTCTACGTAAACCAGCCCCTTAGCCTTAATCCTCTTTTCTGTAGTTTTAAAGTCCCCTGTTGTCTCATTTTTCGTTGGGATCAGGATTGATAATTCCCCTTCAGAAAGGGATGTTCTTATTGAGTAATCCGCCGCCTCTGCTCCTTGACGCTCCTCAACCAACAGAATCCTATGTGATAAGTCCCCTTCAAAGTGCGTTAATGCCTTACTGGTTATGAATGAATAGGAGAGAACGTCTTGTTTAGGAAACAAAGTCAACACACTATGGGCTAGGGAAGATTTACCGCTTGCACTCACTCCCTTGATAACACAGCTTATGGAGTTGTCCATGAGTCTGGAAGTGAAGGAAAGATAAAGCATCCATTTATTGATCTCCTCTCCTACATACCCCTGCCGTGTTGTCAGGTCTAGCATCTTCTCCATGATATTTGGAGAACGTAATAGTTCCTCAGCTTGTACTAGTTCATCAGGGGTGAAGGTTTCCGATCCTTCATTCTCTGTGTTTTCCTTTTGCTTTATAGTGTATTTTTGAAATTCGCTTTGGACATCTTCAACTGAAACCCTCTCCCGAACTGCTATTTGCTTAAGGATTTTTTTTCTCTCAATGTCATTGTTAAGCCCTGTTAGTTCCTCAAAGATAAGGTTTGTTGATGTGTTCTCCTCAACGTGAAGTTCTAGCGTAGGCTTTGCTCTCCTCACAAGTTCCCACAATGTCTCTGCTCCGTATCTCACCAAGAAATCATCAAGGCCGTTTTTCATCTCCACCCTCCTAATTAGGCAATCTTACAGAACAGACCCTAGCCCCTCGATTCATTAGCTCAATAGCAAGCCTTAACTCTGCTTGTTTAACGCCGTGCTTGCCTGTTATATCACTGTCAAAAACGATAAATACGGTTCTGTTTTTCCAGGAATATTGGTCAAGGTCGGGGAGAAAGTCATTATCGCTATCCCCAAACATCCAGACTCCACTCAGGCCGATGCAGGGAAACCCTTCAAATGTAGCCTTAGCAGATTTCTTCTCACCCTCAGTAACGAGTATAGGCTTATCCGGGCTGTAATTTTTTAATATCTTTTCGACTTCCGGGAGTATATAAGCACGGTTACCCTTGCCTAATTCTTTTAGGGGAGAGAGATATTTGATCTTGCTATCTTCCGTTTCTATCTCCCGTCGAAGCTTCAAGCGGTAGTATCCTGGAACGTTGGGGTATATAATCCAATATCCGCAAATCTCAATTAGACTAAGAACAGTCCCCGATTTGTCTTTGATGATTGTGAACCCCAAACGTGCTTCTAGCTCTGCTTTACTCCTTAGTGGCTCCACGGCAAAATTTTCGGGTGTAAGTCCAGATTTAGCTAAATCCTTTATGATCCAATCATCAAGCCCCGGTTGCCCGCCGGGGTTTTCTTTCGTTTCCATCTCTAGCCTTCCTAAGCGTTTAATTCTCCTCCTTCCCTCTGCAATCTCTGCTGGATTTGAGTATCGAGCTCTTTAATCAAGTCTTGAAGCTTCAAGTACAACTCGTGGCCAGACTTGTGGTTTTCAGGGTTGCCTACGATCCGGACGCATTTTACGCCACTTGAATCTACTACGATTTGAAGCTCAAAATTTGACATGTTTCAATAGCAAATATCCACTTTCAGATAAAAAGGTGCCACTTCTTTCAAAATTCTTTTTGATTTTGTGAGAGGAAGGTTTATTACAACTTTTGTCTTGAAAGTTCTTTCAGTCCTTTTAAAAAACGCTTTACCGTCCGTAGGGGTATTTGTGAATCTTTTTGTATTTCTTTCACATCAAAATCCGCTCTCTTCAGATATTTATCAATCCCGCCTGAATCAAGTTTTTCTAAAAGGAATGCCCCCACTTCTTTTTGTGGCTTCGCCTGTGAAGAAAGTTTTGATGTATACTCAACTATTGCACTTTTTATTTCTCTTCTAGCACCCTCTCTTTCGGTGCTAAATTCAACTGCAAAATTTTGGGAGCGATACTCTTCGCAAAATTGTATTTTAAGCTCTTGCAACCTAGTGGATTGCTTTAACTTTTTAACTGTCTTTTGATAAACTTGGTTGGGAATATACGCAAGTTCCTGATCCGAAAAAAAAGCCGCTTTCCTTACCGCATCCGCATCTAGCTTCTCAAATTTCCGAATACACGCCTTTAGAACTGCCTTATAGAATAGTTCCCCAACTCGGATCTCATCTACAGTGCCGGTCTTAGCTTCAACCCACCTCGCTATTTTTTGCTCTACTTGATTCGATATTTCTACAATAGTGTCTCCAATAATCTTAGCATGTGCCGGCTTAAAAATACCCCTTTTTAGCAATTCAAATAAGCACACAAAGCCGGAGCCTATCATAAAACCATCTGTCCGAAAGAGGTTCGGGTTCGATTGAATGAGTTTCTTTACAAGCGTCGCTATCGCCTGCATACATTGGGGAAAAAGGAGAAAAAACTCTGTAAACGCCGGGTTGTCACATGTAAACTCAACTTTGTCATTAACAACTCTTGCCTCGAACAAGTTTCCTTGAATCTTTCCCTCGGCAAGGTTTCTATCCAGGTCATGAATTAACCTTGCTCCCCTTTCGGCGAGTTTTAGAAGACTATCTAATGGATAATCGAGGACAGGGGTATCTAGCGGATACTTTGGCGTGGGAAGCCCTAAGCCTGCAAGCAAAAACTCAACCGTAGGATCGAGGGGATAAAATAGTTGGGTTAGAAAGAATTTGGGTTTCTCAGTAGCAAATTCGGGAAAAAGTAACCCTGTAATTAAGTCAATGATCAGGTCGTCTTGGGTTCGTGTTATTTTCATCCTATTCTATATACCTAAGAGTATATCAAACGGCCAATATGTGTGTATCACTTCCACTGCTAGTTGATTGTTCACCGCACGGATGCACGTATATTGCAGTCACGAGCTAGAGAACTACATACCTGCGCCTAATTTCTAACCCCAAGTAGGTGTAATTGTTAATCGCATGTTGAGACGAACGGCTATTCCTCTCTACATTTGCTCTTATGATCCAACGGCTTGTTTAAGGCTTTCGGTTTGGTAATATGTGGTCACGGCCTGGATTAGCTCATCCAGGTCTCCGCCTAGGATCTCTTCGAGTTTATAAAGGGTTAGCCCAATCCTATGGTCTGTAACCCTGTTTTGGGAAAAGTTGTATGTTCTAATCTTCTCGCTTCTTTCACCGCTGCCCACCATGGTCCGTCTCATGCTTGATATTTCGTTCTGGCGTTTTTTCTCTTCGACCTCGTAGAGCTTAGTTTTGAGCATCCTCATTGCCTTTGCGCGGTTTTTATGCTGAGACCTTTCATCCTGACACTGAACGACGATTCCCGTAGGGATATGTGTGATTCTTATAGCCGAGTCGGTTTTATTTACATGCTGGCCTCCGGGGCCGGAAGCCCTGTATGTGTCAATTCTTAAATCCTTTTCATCTACGGTGACCTCAACGTCGTCGGGTTCTGCGAGAGCCACTACGGTTGCAGTGGATGTATGAATCCTTCCTCCGGCTTCGGTGGTAGGCACCCTCTGAACCCTGTGGACGCCGCTTTCGTGTTTAAGCCTGCTATAGACATTTTTCCCCTCTATCGCTACGATTACCTCTTTGAAGCCGCCGATTCCAGTCTCGTTCATGTTCATTATTTCAACCTTCCATCCGTTTCTTTCCGCATACCGGGTGTACATTCGGAATAGGTCAGAGGCAAAAAGAGCAGCTTCTTCGCCGCCCGTTCCCGCCCGGATCTCAAGAAAAACGTTTTTATTGTCATTTGGGTCTTTTGGAAGAAGCAGGAACCGGAGCTTTTCTTCAAGCTTTGCCCGCTCACCTTCAAGCGCAAGGATCTCCTCGCGTGCAAGCTCGCCCAGCTCTTTATCTTCAAGCAGTGCTCTATTTTCGTCAATCTCGTCCAAGGTTTTTTTGTATTCCCTATATGTCTCGACGATTTCGCTTATCTCGGAGCGTTCCTTTGAGTATCGGTGTATATCGGAAGGACTTACATGAGGGTCGCTAAGGATTTTCTCGATGTTCTCGTATCTTTTCTCCACCTCTTCAAGGTGTCCCAACATTCCAATTTCTACCATTTTCGTATATTATTTTTACATATATTGCAAAAATTTCAATATAATATTAAACTTCTCGAGGTAAGAGTATGGAAACAATAGATATTCTTGAAAACAAGATAAAAGAGGCTTTATCAAAAAAGGCGAATTTGGAGGCCGAGCGCGGAATTCTTATGGAGGAAGTTACGGCTCTTCGCGAAAGCATAAGGAGGCTTGAAGCTGAAAGGCGAGAGGTTAAATCAATGTTGGATCAGATTATAGAGAAAATAGAACTCTATCTAAGCAGGTCGGAGGCATAAGGGCGAATGAGACGCGTGAAGATTAATGTTCTGAGCAACGAGTATTTTATAAAAACCGATGCAGATGAAGAATACGTGCGTGAGATAGCAAGCTATTTAGAAGAAAAGGTGAAGGAAGCCTCTCCGCACGTGGGCGCCGTGGCGGTGCCTCGTCCCTTTCTTCTTGCTACGCTGAAGGTTGTTGACGACTATTTCAGATTAAAAAGAGAGTTCGAGGAGTTTAAAAATCGTGCTGAAGAAGGATCAAGAAGATTGGTTGAGATCTTGGATAGTTCTCTTGGAGAAGGAATCTTTATTAGCGGAAGAGGAGAAAACCCAAAAAAGGAGGTTTAGGATTCTCTCGAATAGTAGGTCTAAAGAGCCTGCTTTAAATCTCTCCGCTTTTGGGGAAAAGGATTTCGATGTTTTTAGAAAGAAAAGTAGTATCCGTCGTGACTTGCTTTTAAGAAGGCTAAGTCTGTCTCCCGAGGAAGTAGATAAAAGTAGTAAAGAAATCACTAAGAATCTTCTCAGGCTCAGGCGTTTTAGAAACGCTCAGAGGATAGTGCTTTACTTCCCAATAAAAAATGAGGTAGAGACCGAGGGAATATTCAGGAAAGCACAGGAATTCCGTAAGGAAATCTATTTTCCTTGTATAGAAGGTTCTCTCCTTGAATTCCGAAAAGTAAGCGATTTGAATAAGCTTGAGCCAGGGAGTTTTGGGATTCTCGAACCGAGCCGGGATTCGGCTAGGGTTGATATTATGGAGATTGATCTTGTTATTATCCCCGGTATTGCTTTTGACCGTTTTGGCAGAAGGCTGGGCTACGGAGGGGGGTACTATGATCGCGTTTTATTTAAAATTGATAAAAAAAGGAGGATAGGGCTCGCTTACAATTTTCAGGTTTTAGATTCAATTCCAATAGAGGTAGGTGATGAAGAAGTGGGTTTAGTGATTACCGAGTCGGGTGTAATTATTCCTAAAAGGAGGGTGAGATGGTGATGTGGTCTATAGTGTTGCCCGTTTCAGCTTTTATTCTGGGGGCTGTGGGGTATTACTTTTTCAAGTCTATAATGGAAAAGAGGAATCTTGAGCTTAAAAAAACCGAGGCTCAAATCCTCGTTGAAATGACCAGGAAAGAGGCCGAGAAGATCATCGAAGTAGCTAAGAAGGAGGCCGAGAAAATCAAGGTTGAAGGAGAGCTTCAGGCAAAGGAGACTTTAGAGAAGACCAAAGCCGAGATTGAACGCGATGGGCGTGAGAGGCAAAAAGAATTTGCTAAATTAGAGAAGAGGTTTCAGAACCGCGAAGAGAATCTTGATAGAAAGTATGAGTCTGTAGAAAAAAGAGAGGCTGAGATTGCAAAAAAAGAGAGGGAGATTTCTACAAAAGAAAGGAGCGTTTCTGAAAAAGACAAAGAGCTGGATTTAATTATTACCGATGCAAAGAGAAAGATCGAAGAGATAGCCGGAATGACTCAGGAGGCAGCAAAGAAAGAGCTCATTAACATTATTGAGAACGAGGCTAAACACGAAGCGGCGAAGAAACTCAAACTGATAGAAGATGACCTCCACGAAAAAGCCGAGAGAAAGGCAAAGGATATAATTGCCCTTGCCATCCAGAAATACGCGGGGCAGTATACGAGTGAAAAAACGATTTCCATAGTGGATCTCCCGAACGACGAGATGAAAGGGAGAATCATAGGACGGGAAGGAAGAAACATTCGTTCAATCGAGGCGAGAACTGGAGTAGACATTATAATTGACGATACTCCTGAGACGGTGGTTGTATCTTCTCTGAATCCGATAAGGAGAGAGGTGGCAAGAATCACTTTGGAGAGACTGATTGCGGACGGCAGAATCCATCCGGCAAGGATTGAAGAGGTTGCGACGGAGGTTGAGAATGAAATTGAAAAAGAGATCCAAAGGGCGGGAGAAGAGGCTGTTTTTGATATTGGTGCCCATGATATGCATCCTGAGCTTGTAAAGCTCGTGGGCAAATTAAAATACAGAACAAGCTTTTCTCAGAATATCCTTAACCACTCGCTTGAGGTGGCTTTCCTGTGTGGTGTGATGGCGGGAGAACTCGGCCTTAACGTAAAACTTGCGAGAAGAGCGGCGCTTCTTCACGACATTGGAAAAGCTCTTGACCACGAGGTCGAAGGCTCTCACGTGGAAATTGGCGAAGAACTCGTAAGAAAATACGGCGAGCCGGCTGAAATTGTAGAGGCTGTAGCCAAGTATCATGACCCTCAGCCTCAGTCAATCTGGGCAATTCTCGTTCAGGCGGCGGATGCTATCTCAGCTGCAAGACCAGGAGCGAGGAGAGAGATGTATGAAACTTACATAAAGAGGATTGAGGACATTGAGAGGATAGCAAGCTCTTTTCGTGGTGTAGAGAAATGCTATGCGATTCAGGCGGGAAGAGAGGTAAGAGTTGTGGTTGAAAGCACCAAAGTAAACGACGAGGAAGCAGTTTTGCTATCAAACGAGATTGCGAAAAAAATCGAGCGCGAGGTTGCCTATCCGGGTCAGATAAAGGTCACTGTAATAAGAGAAGTGAGAGCCTCGGCTTATGCGACGTAAGATTAGCCTCGATTATGTATAACTTAATTGTAGGGGCGCGTTGCAACGTGCCCCTATGACTGTCTGTCGGCGAGGCTGGCAGGCTGTCCATTTGTGTTTATCTTGATTAGAGAGCATAAGATTTTATAGAGAATCGAAGCTCTTTAATATTAGAATCTATTCATTATGACGATATTTTTATTCGGAAAATCTTTTTCGGTGTTCTCTATGGCTAAATAAAATGGAATTAGGTTTCCTCTCAAAGATTGACACACTAAACGCTTCTAATATGGAATATTTCATTCCATCGGAAGAGTCGGGGAGCGGGATTATTCTCTCTCTGAAGAACATAAAATTTGCTGACCCTTATGGGGTAATTATGCTCATCCTATTGATAAAGCACCTCAGAAGTCGGTCTATAAACGTGAGGATTATTCCTCCGATTAGCGTGGATGTTTTGAACTGGCTTGAGAGGATGAACTTCTTTGTGGAGATTGAAAACGACTGTGAATTTACCTCTGACGTGTCGCATCTTAGATCGAACGTGAGGAACCCATCCTGGTCTTTAAAAGAAATAACCCACATCACATCCGAGAATAAGGTCACATCCGTAGTAGAGGTTCTGGCGCATATTTTAATTGAAGATTATGGCTTTGAGCCAAACGTTGTTTATAGGCTCTGTGGTGTTATGATAGAAACGTTTCAGAATATTCCGCAGCACAGCAATCCCACAGACAAGATTGATCCTTATGGTATAGCCGCTATACAGAGTTATAAAGATCATTTCTATTTGGTCGTAGGCGATATAGGTGTGGGTATTAAAGAGAGCATAAGCTTGAATCCCAAATACAGGAAGAAGAATTTTACTAATCTGGAAGCTATTCGTGCCGTCTTAGAGAAAGGAGCATCGAGATTTAAAGAGAAAGGAAGGGGAGGGCAGATCAAAAGGGTGTGCGAGATTGTGAGTAGCCTGGGCGGAACAACTCTCATTCGCTCCGGCAGTAATCTCGTGGCTGTAAAGAGCGCTTCAATTAAATTCTGGAATGTGAATTCTTTCCCCGGAACACAGATAGGGATTAAAATCCCTCACACTACACTTGAGCGGGCAAAGGCTGCATTTGGTGAACTGCCTATCTATTACGCGTATTTTGAGCACTCCGATGGGAGTTGGTATATGCTCTGGATAACTTATGATAAAGAGAAGAGAGGCTGGAGCGTGCATGCAAATTATGACAAAAGCGGAGTCGCTAAACCCAAACTAGAAAGAGAATGGTACAGACAACCTCGTGGGGATAAAAACTGGAGATTTAATACAATGGAAGAGGCTTTAGACCATTTCTACAGAAAGAGATACATTCCTAGAATTAAACATGGCTATAAACTCGTTATGGGAAATTTCCCAGAGGAGCGATTTAGCACGGCTTAGAAGAGTTTCTATGGTTCACTTTTATCTTGAAAAGACCCCATTAAACGTCTTTCTATGTATCGGACAGGGGCCGAATTTTTTTAGCAATTCAAAATGCTCTTTTGTTGGGTATCCCTTGTGCCTTTTAAAGTTGTATTCAGGGTATATATTGTGATAATTGTCCATGATTGAATCTCTTATAACCTTAGCAATGATTGAGGCCGCTGCAATTGAGCAACATCTCGAATCGCCCTTTACAACTGTTTCCTGCGGAATTAAAAGAGAGGTTCGAGTATTTCCATCTATAAGGAGATAGTCGGGCTGCGGGTTTAAGTTCTTTACCGCAATCTCCATCGCAAGGAGCGCCGCCCTAAGAATGTTTATCCTGTCAATCTCTTTCGGCTCAACTATTCCTACTCCGGTTGCAATTGCCAGGCTTTTAATCTGATGAAAAAGGGTCTCTCTTTTTTGGAGGGAAAGTTTCTTTGAATCGTTCAGTCCATTAAACTCGTACCCTTCGGGAAGTATTACAGCCGCCGCAATGACAGGCCCCGCAAGCGGACCCCTTCCGGCTTCATCAATTCCGGCTGAGATTTTCCCTATCTTCCATATCCTTCTTTCGTATGAATAATCGGGCAGAATCATTTAGAATTAACCACTAAGGCACAAAGACACAAAATTAAAAACTAGGTTCAAAATCTATTCTTGGTGCCTTTGTGTCTTCGTGGCGATATTTTGTATTAATTCTATTCAGCATCTATATAAGTCCGTATTCAATTTCCATAGTATCACACAGACAAACCCAGGTAAAGGGGAACAAAGAAAACTCCCGATTTTACAGTGGGTATCTCACTTATCTACCCTCACTACATTTGTATGTGATGGTATACGTTTACCTGGAAAAGCATGAGAGACTACCACCAATTTCACTACCAATGAAACAATGGTAAAATAAGCAAAACAGTGAACCCAGTAACGGTCACTTAGAATAGAAAAGGAAATTCAGGATGTGAAGATAATGAAAAAATCGAAGGAAAGAGTCAATAAGATATCTACTGTTTTACAGATTGATAGGAAGAGAGGAAAAAGCCAAAAGGTGAGTAAAACACTGTCAGGGAAGGCTAAGCACCTGCAAGGTGTTGACTTAATTCAAATCTATAAATATGTGGAAATAATGCCGATTCACAACAGAAAGGAAATGAAAGATTGGAAGAATAGACTTAACAGGAAGATAAAGGAAATGTTGAAACATGATGACCCTAGAATAGGTTGCTTTAATTATCCAATCCACGTTTACTTTAAATCCCATTTGACAAATGAGTCATGGCTAAAAAAGCATGTGGTTTTAGGGTTAAGAATAAGAGAATTCATAAATACGGAAGACCCGGAGATAGCAGTAAAGACTATAAAAGAATATCGGGACGTTCTTTTGTATGACGGTGAGGAAATTGACCTGCCCCCTTATAATAAGGCCATAGTTTAAGTTAGATTTGTGACAATCAATCCTATATACAGGAGGTCAGTAGGATGGCCAGGACGCGTTACTCCCCGGAGCAGATAATAAGACATCTAAGGCAGGTTGAAGTTCTATCTTCCCAGGGCAGGAGTGTATCAGAGATATAGGGATAACCGAGAACACCTATTACCGCTGGCCTAAGGAATATGGAGGCATGGGAGTAGATCCGCATAGTTCACTTGGATATAGACCACCGGCGCCGCAAGCCGTTGTTTCCGCAAAAAGGGATAAAGCAGATGGAAATATATTTCATTCAACTCATTAGAGGATACTATAGTGCGAATCTCTAACTTTAAAGTGGACCTATTTTCGGGGGCTTGACAAGTTTCCCTCCCGTGTCTATTTACGCTAACTTATGGCTGATTATACATAGAAATTGCAGCGGGATTCCCTATCTGGTTAAAATGCAGTAAAATTTAGGACAAACAAGGAGGAGGTAAAGTAAAATGCG
>JBLNAE010000155.1:0-2930 GCA_050259195.1 Ignavibacteriales bacterium | reverse complement strand
AATCGCTTCTTAACTTTATCAACGAGAATGGGTTTTCTTCGCTTAGGGCAAAATATCAAATGGTGGTTTATGAGATACACTTGATTCCTCGAATGTTTGTATTGCATACTGTTGACAGAATACCTGAAATCAACAATAATTTCAAAGGGCGATTATTCATCCCTTGGGTTAAAACCCAAGGCTTTCTAATCGCTTTTGTTCTGTAAAAACAGAACAAAAGCCCAAAAAGAAAATCAAAGCGAAAAGGGGAGAATCATACTATGTCAGAAGCAGAGCTTCCAAATCTGGATGAACTTGAGGAGATAAGAAATAAGGCTTTTACGAAGCGTGTGGCGCTCGCTACTGGAATTTTTGCGGTTGTCTTAGCCATTGCGTCCCTAGGAGGTAAGAACGCCACGAAGGAAGCACTCCTAGCTCAGCAGCAGGCCTCAGATCAGTGGGCATTCTATCAGGCAAAGGTGATCCGTGAGCACCAGTATGGCAACGAGAAACTGCATTTAGAAGTGGACATAGCTGAGCGCGGCCCCAACATGAAACCCGAGGTGCGGCAGAAGTTTGAGACACTGATGGCAAAGTTTGCAGATGAGGAGAAGCGTTACGGTGCCGAGAAGAAAGACATAGAGAAACAGGCCAAGAAATTAGAGCACGAGAGAGACATAAGCCGCGACAAAGATTCTTATTTCGATTATGCCGAGGTATTGCTCCAGATAGCAATTGTAATGTCATCCATTTCAATCCTTTCTACTTCACGTCCTGTGTTCTTCTTTAGTTTGATTCTGGCTATCCTTGGAGCCCTGATTACTCTCGACGGCTATACACTCCTATTCAAGATCCCGCTTCTGCACGTCGGGCACTAGGAGGCTGTTGATGAATACGGGTATGATAATCTTAGCTAGCTATAATATAGCTGTGTTAACAAGAGATTATCCTTAGATAGGATAATAGGGTTGAGAGTTTAATGTATGAATGGGTAGTTATCTCGCTCAAAATAGAGCAGAACTTGTCTCAATTTCATATCTCGACTAAATCAGCTTTGACATAACCTTCGCTTCCCAATCGGTCGCTAGGCCCGAGAGCACTTTTGCGTGCTCTTGTCCTTTCTTATCCGTGGCAAACACCTTATCCCACTCATCCAAGTCTGAGTAATTGGAGAATTCCCAAATAGCTAAATAATGGGGCCTGGAGCCGAGGAGCACATTGCGCACATAGAGTCCCACGAACTTAAATTGTGGGAGTTTCTTCTCGAAGTGTTTGGAAAATTTCTCGTAAGCTTCAACTATCTGCCTTCTTCTGGCTCCGGGTTTGGGATTAAATCCTATAAGGTAATACATTGTTTCTATCTCCTTAATTTAATGTGGCTTATGTACAGGTTCTTTATATCATAAAAAACAGTCCAATGTCAAAATTTTTCTGTGAATATTTTTAAATAAAGCCCGACAGGACTAGGAAGACAAAATTTAGGATTACATTTAAAGAAATAAATTCTAAGGAAAGGGTTTATACCTGATTGAGAGTTCAGATTTGAGAGCCGTATCATTGACACAACAGGGGTTTCCTCGTTTAATTAATGTGTCATAAAAGTTGGGTTCTAAGGCTCTTTCTATTTACTCACAAACTGAGCTGTTAGGTGGGGAGGAGCTAGGCATAAAACCGAGAGGCACGTAATAGACAGAAGGTCTCTGCTATCTCAAGAACAGCTAACCAAAGATTAGTCATTGTGTAGATTTACACAGTTTACAACGCCTTAATTATATAGAAAAACACATTTTTATCCTTTCTGGGTACCTACCAATATATAACCCATTGTAAATATTAGCAGCAATAACATTGAACCTGTTGGCATAGATATTGCAACCTGTGAGTTCTAAAATCAATAGAAGAGGAGGTGAAGGACTCCATGCTTATTCTATTAATAATATTAGTTTTATTGCTTATTGGAGTACTGCCTACTTGGCCCTACAGCAGTGGTTGGGGTTATTATCCGGGTGGCGGGGTCGGATTAATTCTAATAATACTAATCATACTGCTACTATTAGGCTACATCCATATATGAACATGATAACTATTAGATAAAAAGTCATCGTAATAGGAGGGAATGAAAAATGGAAGCATTACTGGCGAGTATAACGATTTCATTAATTGCTACGGCATTTATTGTATCAATTCTCTAGAACCCAAAATTACTGCGAGCTTTATTATCACAAAGGAGCTTTGTGAGGAAATGAGAATAGAAAAGATTTATACATACTACGGATGGAGGAAAGACCATGAGACACTTTAATTTTTTATCTGTTCTGCTGGTGTTGGCTACCTTAACCCTTCTCCCCTTTGGTTATGTAAGTAGATCCGTGCTGGCTGCATCCAAAGGCGCCCCAGCATGTGGTCAATCCAAGGTACTAGGAGAGGCAACCAAGGTCTATGACAGCTCACAAGATTGCCTCAAGGGGCTTAAAGACCTGAAGGACAAAGCTAAGGATGATGCCATAGGCAAATGTAAGAATTACTGTGATTTTTTGAGCGATAAATGCGAGATGAACCCACCTTTTACCCGCGAAAATGTCGAAGTTGCTGATTATACTTGCAACAAACAAATGCAGGATGATAATAAGATTCACCTCAGAGTGATTGCTGAAAAGGAATGTACCTGCAAACCAAAGGAACAAGAGAAAAAGTAGAAGCACAATCAATACGGTTAACCAGCTCTCTTTCGGCGGTCTAAGAGAGAGTTGAATATCGTCGGTCAGATTGGTTCGCTTAGCCCATTTGTATAGGGACATGTGACAGAGACAACTTTAGCGCATTTAAAAATTTGATATTTAGTGCGCCGGATGACAACGCCCTTATGGGGGCGAAGAATATGAAAACGATTCTTATTGCCGATGAAGATGCCATTGCAAGAGAACTCGTTAGTCTCGCGTTTCCCGACCAGA
>JBLNAE010000154.1:0-5915 GCA_050259195.1 Ignavibacteriales bacterium | reverse complement strand
AGTCGTTATTTATTTCCATGTCGTCTCTCCCCAGTGAGATTTGATTCAACCTTATTCCGGTTCTTTGGGGTAGGAACACGATATTATTCTTATCCCGATTCTAAGAATCATACTATCAAGTTTACTCTCGCAAGGATCAGTATATCACCATCATCTTTTTTTGTTAGGTGATTATCCCACCATGATGGGTTGTGATATATTTCTTATGTAAATCCTAAAAAATTAATTAAAATTAATTTTCTTTTCTCTGTGCTGGAATTTTGTTTATCACTATTGGATATATCGAACTCCTTATAGTCTATGTACGAACCTATCACTTGCTAAATACTGTGTGTAGGGTTATCATAGTACCGTACAGGTAGACAATCTAATTTTCGGTACTTAAATAACAAGAAAAATATTATGAATGACGAAACCCTACTTGAAGAACTTAAAAATTACGAAGATAAATGGGTAGCGCTGCTTGAACCTGAAAAAAATGTTGTAGGAAGCGGAAACGACGCTTCTGAAGCAAAGCAAGATGCAGAACGTAAGGGTTACCATAATTTCATCCTCTTAAAAGTCCTCCCTTTCCGGATGGGCTATATTCCTGTAGTATGAAATTTAAATATCTAAAGCAGCCAAGCCTTCTTGATCCCCAAAAACCCTGGATCAGTCGGCCATTCATCCCAGTCCGTCTCGTTTATAAAGATAAATATATTGATGTGTATGGATTAGTAGATTCCGGGGCTGATGCCTCTCTTTTTCATTCTTCAGTGGCAAAAGAACTAGGGATCGATCTTGAATCTGGAAAACGAAAACAATTTTTCGGAATTACAGAACAAGGAATCGATGTCTACTTTCACAAAATAAGACTTCAGATTAGAGGATTCTCAGATTCCATTGAGTTAGAAGTCGGTTTTACAAACTCAAAGGGAGTAGGAGCTATCTTAGGGCAAGCTGGCTTCTTTGAGAACTACCACATAAAGTTTGAACGAGATAAGGAACAAGTAGAGATAACTCCAATTAGAAAGTCTAGAAAGTAGATATCCTTTTTGGAGCGCGAGTGCTATTTCAGTATAGGCTCACAACGTCTGATAACATATGTTATGTTGGTTCATAAAAGAAGCTGATATTTCTTAAATTATTCATCAAATTTTGGTTCAAATTCTCGACTGTTCATTTCAATCCATTCCTTAAACAGCCTTTGATCTTTCTCATCTTCTAAGAAACAGCGCTGAGTATTCGCCCAAGGAGATTTACAGCTCAGGACGCTTTATTCTCATCTCTTTACTTTAAAAGCACAAAAAGAGTGGATTTTCATATACAACAGAAGTTATCCTTTTTCATAGGTGTTAGCAGACACCTTATGACCATACAGTTTATTACCTAGGTAAACTGTAAAACATCATCTAACGTAAGCTGCAAAATTTCATATTCGCTATCACGGACATAAATAGCCTAAAGGAGAAGATGCAGACTAAGAATTCAGTTGAATAGTACAAGGAGGGTTATCATGAAACATACAAACGGGGGTTCGAGCCTCATTATATGTTTTGTATTTATAGCCATATTGACCAGCTGCGCTGGTAGCCGCACCAGTGAGAGTACAGGAGAATACGTAGACGATAGCACTATCACTACAAAGGTAAAGGCTGCTCTTGTAGCCGACGAGGGATTAAAAGGGCTTGAATTTAAAGTGGTGACTTTTAAGGGAGTAGTTCAGTTAAGCGGATTCGTTGACAACGAGAACCAAATTACAAGGGCAATTGAGATCGCACAGAGTGTTAAGGGTGTTAAGAGGGTTGAAAATAAGCTTGTCGTAAAAGGAACCCAATGAAAGGTTAGATTAGGAAATAGCTTGATATTAAGCTATCGCATGGTATTGGACTTCTTAGGCCTCTCTCTTTATTCACTTTTCCCCTCATTGTTTAATCAGTCCAGAGAAACCAAAGTCACACCAAAATTCATCGCGATTGTGAAAAACCAGTTCAACTTATCATCAACTTCATCATGATTTTATTGGCACAACCAGGACGCTGGCCTGGATACGATGACGAAGGCTCTCCACAGTTGTGCCGTGAAGAATGTCGGAAATTCCGAAATGACCATGACCGCCTAAAATCACAAGATCAATATTAAGCTCATTAATCATTCGGGCAAGCTCCGTGTCAGGGCTTCCAGTTCCCAACCGCCACTCGGCATCAACACTCATACTGCGTAAATTGCGTGTGAGGTCCTCTAGGCGCTCCTGGTCGCTAAGGGTTTCTTGATCGGCGGCCTCTTGTCCCATTACCAGGGCAGCAGGGCTTTCTACTACGTGCAATAAAATTACCTTCGCGCCGCTATCACGGACAATGCGCTGCGCTTCAGCAATCAGTTTCAGTTCTCCACCAGAGAAATCGAGAGCCACAGCTACACGCCGATACGGATGTAATATGGGTAGTGCCACCTCAGTAGTTGCTATAGGAGGATGGACTCCTATCCACGGCATTTTGAATTTCTGAATCCAGGGACGGAAGGTTATGTACATAAGCAGCAATCCAATGGCTATGCTAAGAGGCACAACGGTCAGTTCAATTGTCCAGGCCCGACCTCCTGCGCTCGATAACCAATCGTTAATTTGATCCATGATAAGTTTCGCATTAAGGAATACGATAATAGCTGCCACTATCCAGGCAATCATACGAAGCCAGTTTGGACAGACAAATTCACCCATACGGCGTTTATCGGATATAAAGTGAATGAGCGGGATAATAGCAAAGGGAAGTTGTAATGATAGCACTACCTGACTAAGCACAAGCAAAGAGCCAGTAGAGTTTTCGCCAGAGTACCATATCACAAGGGCGGCTGGAACTACGGCCAGCATCCGTGTAATTAATCTGCGAAGCCACGGACGAATGCGCAGGTTAAGGTATCCTTCCATAACAACCTGACCGGCGAATGTGCCTGTAATCGTAGAACTCTGTCCCGAAGCGAGAAGTGCAATGGCAAAAGCAAAGGGCGCAACAGCCGTCCCTAGAAGAGGCGCGAGCAAATGATGCGCATCCTGGATGTCAGCAATACCATAGTGGCCGCTTCGATAAAAGACCGCAGCCGACATAATAAGAATTGCGGCATTTACAAAGAAGGCAATATTGAGAGCTACAGCAGAATCAATGGTATTCCAGCGAATCGCCTGTTTGATTTTATCCCGGTCATATCCTATTCGGCGTGTCTGCACAAGAGCCGAATGCAGGTATAGATTGTGCGGCATCACCGTCGCACCCAGAATACCTATGGTGACATAAAGAGCGTTTTTATCGGGCAGGGAGGGAAGGAATCCACTTGCGATGCCTCCCCAACGGGGTTTAGACAGGAAAATCTCGATAAGGAAACCCACGCCAATTGTAGCTACGAGAGATAAAATTACGGCTTCAAGCTTTCGGATGCCAAAGCGGGAGAGCGCAAGGAGCAATAGCACATCGAGGGCGGTAACCAAGACGCCCCAGAAGAGCGGCAGTCCAAAGAGTAACTTCAAGGCGATGGCAGAACCAAGGACCTCAGCAAGATCGCACGCAGTAACTGCGACTTCAGCAAGAAGGTAAAGCGGGATATTAAGTGACGTTGGATACTCTTCACGGTTAACCTGTGCTAAATCACGCCGGCTGGCAATGCCGAGGCGAGCCGACAAGCTCTGAAGAAGAACTGCCATTAGGTTAGACATAAGCAGCACCCAGATGAGCTTATAGTTATATCGGCTTCCGCCTGCGAGATCGGTAGCCCAGTTACCGGGATCCATATACCCCACTGAAACCAAAAGAGCTGGCCCGCTAAAGGCAAGCCAGTGCCGCCACCATGAACCGATGCCGGGCAGGCGAACTGATTCATGAACTTCTGCTAATGAGCGCTGATCATGAGATGTAGAATCAGGTCTTGCCACTAAAATTCCTCCTCATCCTATCTAGTCTTATGGAAATATAAATCCAGACGTGGAACTGTAAGAAAATTGTATGTCAAACTCTTTAATGGTCTCATTTTTATTCTCCAATTTGAGTGACATAAATGCTTCTAGCTACCTCTCTTGGCAAATGGTGCTCATTTGACCCTACTTTTATAAACAAATCTCCTTCAAAGGGAGATTTATCCTTTATGGTCACACTGACCTTTGGAAATAATCCCAGCCCAGCCATGTAGCGAAGCTTTTCGGGGTCACTATCGCTTACAGAGCTTATCACCACAGTCTTTCTGGCTTCGATATCGGCTAACGAGTGATTTCCCCGAACATCCTCAATTTTCCCATCTCCCGTAGGAATAGGGTCTCCATGGGGGTCGGTTTTTGGATATCTGAGGACATGATCCATTCTTTCTAAAATTTCATCAGAGATAAAATGCTCAAGCTTTTCAGCCTCATCGTGGACCTTATCCCAATCAAGGCCGAGCACCTCTTTTAAGAAAAGCTCAACTAAACGGTGCCTGCGTATGACTTTTAAAGCGAGTTTCTCTCCCTCTTCAGTAAGCACTACACCGTGATATGGGATGTGTTTAAGAAATTTTCCCTTGGAAAGTCTCTTAATCATCACAGTAACCGTAGCGTCAGAAAGCGCGAGTTTCTCAGCGATAGAAGACGTAGTTACTCTCCCTTGCTGCTTTTGTAGCTTGTATATTGCCTTTAGGTAATCTTCAATAGTCGGACTAACCATTTTGTACCTCTAAACTAATATTTAAAGCTTACTAATATAAAATTTAGTATAGTCTAAATTATAAAAAGGATATCAATCTTGTCAAGATCCCGTATTATGCAATCTAAAATGTAACCGAAGTGATTGGTTCTGCATAGAAATATCGTATGAAACCAAAAGAGAATAACAGGCATACGGGCGCCTGAGATGGGCGATTTGCGTCCGATAAGCCTTATGTCTACTATTAGGGGCAAAAGCGAATAATCTCTATAAGTTATACGCTTTATAAAAGGTTAGGCACATATGATCCACGGTTATAGATAACAAAGAATACTCAGGCTTTCATGGGTAAAAAGGCAATCACATCTCGCGGTAAGATTGGGAGCAATCTGCCTTAACTTATTTTATTTCTTTTTCAAGGTAACTCATTATTTCATTGACAAAATCTTTGGCAGATTTTAACATACCTTTAGCTTCTCCCTCGTTGATCACAAGTCCCACACCATAATCTCCAACCTGCCTTATATCATGAGCATCATTTAGGGCTTTACCCAAACCTTTTTAAACACACCGGTTTTTACAAAGTGCTCGCCGAATAAACTTAATACACCTTTGTGTGAAGATGTTTTTAGTCCCTTAGTAATCAGTACTGCCTCTACTATTATGTTTTAAAACCTCATAAAGATATTGGAAAGATTATGCGATAAACACAATATCCCATGTTTGGATTTATTCCAACAATTCTACAACCGCCAAAGGCAGGGTGTACGACTCTTTAGAGATAGCATTCATCTAAACAAAATGGACATAGACTTGCAGCCGAAGAAATACTTAGATTCTTGCACAATCGTATGCTTTTGCCCCAATCTATCATTATGAAGACACACCATTAGGTCTTCATATCTTCACATAATAGGATATTATGGGACTGTGGCTTCATTTATGGTGATTTGAAAAAGCGAGTCCTGGAAGCAGTGGCTCGCTTTTTCGCGTGAGTAAGGTATGGATGAAGGATTAAATTTATGTTGACATTGCTTTATTAAATCTGTGTTAGCCTCTCATTAATCTGTTGTTAAGATTGAATATGCAATAAGATAATTGCCTCAGATGTTGTAAAATAATATCAGGAGATGAAATATGCCAAAAGAGAAACTGAAGAGTGATATGGTAAATGCAGGGTTTACAGTACAACGCGAGCTGTTGGAGCGGTTTAGGGAGTTGTGTGAGTATAGGGGAGAAAGTGTAAGCGATACTTTACATGAATTAATAGGACAG
>JBLNAE010000153.1:0-23799 GCA_050259195.1 Ignavibacteriales bacterium | reverse complement strand
GCCGTTGTGTGGACTATTCCTTTGGGTTTTCCCGTAGTGCCGCTTGTGTAGAGTATGTAGAGCATGTCCTCGCTGTCCATCTTCTCAGGCTCGCAATAAGGCTCGGCCTTTTCCATCAGTTCGTGCCACCAGACGTCTCTTTCACCCTTCATTTCAGCCTCGGCTTTTTCCCCTACCCTTTTTACCACTACCACCTTCTCTATAGTCGGAGTTTCTTTCAGAGCCTCATCTACGTTTTTCTTTAGATGCATTATAACTCCTCTTCTATGGCCTCCGTCCGCAGTAATCAGTATTTTTGCCTGTGAATCGTTTATTCTGTCCCTCAGGCTCTCAGAGCTGAATCCGCCGAATACCACGCTGTGAGGCGCTCCAATTCTCGCACATGCAAGCATTGCTATGGGCAATTCAGGTATCATGGGAAGGTATATGGTTACCCTGTCCCCCTTTTTTACTCCGAGCTTCTTTAGGACATTTGCAAATTTGTTCACCTCTCTATACAAATCCCAGTATGTAAGAACGCGGCTATCCCCCGGCTCTCCTTCCCAGATTATGGCGGCCTTATTCTTTCTTGAAGTCTTTACATGTCTGTCAATGCAGTTGTATGAAACGTTTATCTTTCCTCCAACAAACCACTTTGCGTGCGGCGGCTTCCAATCCAACATCTTTTTCCATCTCTTATACCAGTCTAGCTCTTTTGCAAAACCCTCCCAGAAAGCCGCTATGTTGCGATTGGCCTTCGTAAATATTGAATCACTCTTTACGTTAGCTTTTTCCCTGAATTTCTTAGGAGGCGCGAATGTCCTTTTTTCTTCAAGAAGGGCTTCGATGGTTTTTGATTCCGTTGCCATTTGGGGTCTCTCCTTTTTAGAGGGTTTATATAAGAACCTCACCTTGGTAGGGGGATAAATCTAATACTACCAAATAATAAGTAACTTTAAAAGATACGTACAGTTCATGAAGTAGGATATAACGTGAAGAAGCTTCTTTTTTGGGTGGTTTTCCATATTCTTCTGTTGACCTGAAGTTGGACTTGCTATAACATGAGTGTTAAACAACTTGCAGTATAACACCCCATAATAGGGAATTATGCTGCATTTTTGCAGTCTAATTATTTTGCAGTCTAATTAATGGTTAGACGGCAGAACCAGAGAAGGATCGTGACATGAATGTCAGGTATGCAAACACGATGGCTCAGTACAATGCGTGGATGAACCGCAAGCTTTATACGTATGCGAGCAAATTCCCGACTCAACGCGCAAGAAAGACTTGGGTGCATTCTTCCGCTCTATCCACGGTATTCTGAACCATCTTTTACTTGTTGACCGGCTTTGGCTTGCTCGCTTTCTCGCTGCTCCGTTCGAGTTTACATCGCTCGGTCAAGAGTTGTATGCAGAATTTGACGAGCTTCGGTCGGAACGTGAGAAGACGGATGCTGAAATTTTGGCATGGGTGATTTCGCTAAGCGAGAACCAGCTCGTTTCGCCCTTCACGTGGAGGAGCAAGCTTGTGGACCGTGACTTTACGCTTCCACTCGGGGTACTCGTTGTGCACTTTTTTAACCACCAGACTCACCATCGCGGACAGCTTACGACATTGTTGACACAGACGGGGTACGATCCCGAAGTTACTGATCTCGTCTGGTTGCCTAATCTCGGCTTGGACGGTCTTTGACGGGAGCTGTCTAACGACCTGGCGTTAGACGCTGTTGCATCTGCCTGATACACTACTGAACTGGAATTGCTATATTCGATGACAGTCTTAATCTAAATGCTGGTAGTTCATGTCCAAACCTCTAGTTGATAAAGATCCTTCTCGTGGTTTGCTTCGGTTTCTACTTCGGCTGCCGATTCTCCTCTATCATCTCCGGTTGGGTTGGCTGCTGGGCAATAGATTCCTTCTTCTTAAACATATAGGAAGAAAATCCGGACTCCTGCGAGAGACTGTGCTTGAGGTGGTCCGTTGCGATAGGAATACTCATGTCTACATCGTTGCTTCTGGATGGGGTGAAAACCCCCAGTGGTATAAAAACATTCTTCACAATCCAAGGGTAGAGATACAGCCAGGGGGCAGACAAATGAAAGCAATTGCAGAACGGGTATCAGAAAAGCAAGCCGAAGAGGAGTTGCATGACTACGCGAGAAGACATCCGGTTGCATATCGCCAGTTAGGGAGAAGAATACTGGGTCAGAAGGTGAATGAGAAAACAGAAGGCTATAAGAGATTGGCAAGAGAAATACCGATCATAGAAATACGGCAAAGAAAGGACTGATGAGTTGCCGTGAGAGGGGAGGCGGTCTAACAACGACATGTGCCAGAGCCGCCGCAGCGCAGTTCGAGTGACTACTTGCAGTGCTGTGGCGGCCCGGTGATATGGGCGTTAGGCTGCTCGAGAAAGGCCACAGTTATGCCGGCGCGGAAGTACGATGGCATTTCTGATTTACTCCAGGTAAATTAGGTGAACCCAACCATGCACAGAACGTTAAACATCGTAGCCGCCGTTGGCCTTGCTCTTGGTGCAGTATTTGGCTTCGCAGGGACTGTCGTCACGCAACCACATCTTCAAGCAACGTTGTGGGGAATTGATAGTGTTGGTCTTGTGATGGCTACCAGCTTACTGACGCTGAAATTCCTGAGAAAGGGCAATGACTTCGTTGCTGCTGGGTTTCTTGTATTTGCGATCGGCGAGAGCGTCATACTTTCGGGGACAGCGGCAGGTTTAGCCGGGAGTGTTCCTTCCTTTGCCGCTGGCACCGCCCTGTGGGCTACAGCCCTTTTGCTCATTAGCATTCCTAACGAGTTCGCGGTCGCCGTTCGTCTAATCGACATTGCTACTTCACTATTGTTTGCCATTACGGCTACGAGGATTTATTGGGGGAACAGTTATTGCCGATTTCATCGCCGCTACCATTTTTCGCGTACCCCTTCCTTATCATTACTTTCATCGGTTGGATTTGGACCTTGTTGAAAGAAAATGGATGAGGCATCGTCTACAAACGGCAACGGAGCAAATCTGGTCGTGCGGCATTCGACTACTTTAGAAGGGAGACACGAGCAGCCCAACCCGTGAATGGAGCCGACGCCACTTATTCACAGACGTTAGCTACCGCCTCACCAAGAGCTTTACCTTCGGTTACAAAGGGTGAATCAATACATTCTCCAATACAGTAATTTCCACCTTATGTGAATTTTAAATCGAATATCGCAAATCTGCGTCTATTTCTCCCTGGATTGTAAGGTCCTATCACTTCCATCAAAAAACGGTGGTGGAAGAAGGGGGAGTTTTTCCTTTTCATCCGACGTGCGCTGAAGCTCTATTTCCGAAATGAGGATGCTCGGTGCGATTGTAGAAACAGGAACGTATCCGGATTCAGCTCCGCAGAACCCGTTGAACGCGGCATAGTCATTTCCAGTAGCGATAATTTTGTTTATTGATATAAGCGGCGTGCCCACGACTTCTACACCCCTTGCGAGGGTTTCCTTTCCGGTTTGAGGATCAACTTTATAGACGACAAGAGGCGTTGCTTTAAATGCCTGGAAGTTGTATGACGAGGTGCTTGTCTCGCCCCCTACCATCTTCTCTATTATGACTCCAAAGGGTTTATTTTGACGCTTTACCTCTTCTATAAGAAGCTTTTTGAGTTGATCCCTCGTATACTCCTTATTCGACTTAATAATCAAATTGCTCATCCTCGCCATAGGCGCACGTCCATAAGAGGCTCTTCCGTGCCCGTTTGATTTATAGAATCCGTTAATCGGGGTTCTGGAGAGGAGAAAATTCTCCAGGATTCCATTGTTGGCAAGAACTACCTTTTGTCCGGGAACTCCCTGGTCATCAAAGGGATAGTAGCCGAGAACGTAGGCTCCGTTGAACCTCTTTATAGTTGGGTCGTCAATTACCGAGAGGAAGGTCGGGATTATCTTTTGTCCTATCCTGTCTTTAAACGTCTGTCCGTCTTTGTCGTCAATCTGTCTTTCGCCTTCGAGACGATGTCCCACAGCTTCATGGAACATAACCCCTGCGGCCTCAGGTTCGAGTATAGCGGGAACGGTTAAGGGGGAAAGGACCTCTGCCTTTCTTATCTTCAGGGTCTCCTCAATCATTCCTCTTACTACCGACTTCATCTCTTCAGTCGAAGGTATGTCTTTTGGAGAGATATAGTAGAGGTTTCTATAGTTTGTAAAAGCCCTTCCGTCCTCAGCCCTTGTCGTTACATTGGCGTTTATAGAATAAAGAATCTCATCTTTTATGTAGTTCGTTCCCTCGGTATTGACAAAATATATGGTCTCCTTTTGAGCCGAGATGGAAATATCGGCATCAATCAGGTCTTTATAGTCTTTGTAGATAGTTGAAATCTCTCTTATATTGCCTTCCCACTCCTTTGGATCGAAAACCAGAACTGCTTCTGGATCGTAGTAAACGTGAACGTCTTCGCGCGATAAGCTCGGTATAGCCTGGTCTTTTACCTTCTCCACATAGCTTGCCTTTTTATTAAAATACTGTGTAAGGGCCTGCTTATACGCATAATCGGTCACCTGCCATAAAACAGTTCTTATCGCGTCAACGTTATTATCAATTGGAACGAAAGAGGCATTCTGGAAAGGCAGTCCTCCACCCGATTTCCCTACCACCGAATTATCAAAGCCATAATTCCCCGCACGCACATCCACGAATAGACGCCTTGTCCGGTCACTATCGGACGAAACAATTGCGCCGTATTTCCCTTTTATGCTGTAGTATGTATTGTCTTTAATCTGATAGCTTATGAAATACGGGGATTCATAATTATCAAGCCTGAGCTTTTCCCATGAGCGCATTAGCTCTTCTTTCATGGCTTTTATAACTACCATATCGCTTCTTCTCTCTTGGGATTTGATAAGAGAGGGAAACGCCAGAAACAGAATGGAGAAAAAAATAGGTAAAACTTTAAACTTCATTTTAGTCTTTTAATTCGTCGTATACCCTGTAGCTTCTCAGGGAGGCGACAAACCGAATCCAACCGGATTCTTACCTCCTTTGTATTATGATTTTCCAGATATTTATAGTCTTCTTCATTGTGAATGTCAATCCCGTTATTAAAAGCAGTAACATGAGGATTGTCAGACAAGAATGTCTAATCCACTCTATTAAAGATAGAACAGACAGAAATGTCTGTTTCTAAGTTTCCATTGCCTCTCATGTGATTGCTTCCAGCCACTGAGAACATAAAGCCTGTTCTCAGTGCTCTCTGTGTCAAAAAAATTCCTTTCATTCCGTAATCATATATGGAGCACAACATCTCTAAGAAACCGGCAGAGCGAACGGGAGGATTTTTTTGAGTTAAAAAGCCTAAATTTGAGAAAAGGCAAAATGTACGATGGATAAGATGCGAAATAGCTCAGGGCATTTCTCTTACTGAATTTTCCCCCGCTGAAAATATAGCCCATATTGGGAAGCGTTTCCCATGATTCATCCGAGATGGAACGTATTGAAAGAACCCGGATTCCGCTCTGCAGAGATGCCTCTACCACACCCCAGGTTTCCATATCCACAGCCAGAACCCCTGAGGTCTCAAAGAGCCTTTTCTTCTCCATCGGATCCTGTATGAATCTATTTTCCGCGAGTATTCCACCCTTTTTAAAGCCATTTCCGAGACCCTGTAGATCGCTTATGAGCCTCATCTTTTCATTTTTCTTCAAACTCAAAACCCACTCTCCCACTATAATGTCTCCAATTTTAAGCTCCGAACTGAGCGCTCCTCCAAATCCGGCGGATATGATTAAGTCGGGTTTAAATTTCTGGATTATGAAGCTGGTTCCCTTTCGCGCTCTCTTTATTCCAACCCCCGTTTGCCCAAGGAGAACAGATTTTTCGTAGAGTTTCCCACTGATAAATTCCACCCTTTCCCAGCGTCCCTCTTCTATTCTGGAAATCTCCCTTTTTATCCCTCTTATCTCGTCCCATGTTGCAGAAATAATCGCAATCAAGTTGACAACTCCTCAGATGGACTGAGCTTGGCTCCCAAAATGAGTATTATCGCGCTTATTGTTATCATTATCGGGGCAACCATTATCGCGGTCTTTAGGTTTGATAGGTCTGAAATCCAGCCTATCGTCACGGGAGAGATCGCATCCCCAAATATATGGACTATAAATATGTTCACGGACATTGCCGTAGAGCGAATTTGTGGATGAACGGCGTTCATTATAGCAGCATTAAGCACAACGGTGAAGGACAGAAAAAAGGCCGCAAGGGATATAGCAGACCAGTAAACCCAGGGGTTTTCCGATAAAATGGCGGTAATGAGGATCGGAACGCTTAGAACCATCCCTGCCGATGAGGTAAAAAAATAGGCTTTATCTGTAAACTTGAGAAAATAATCCCCCAGATACCCCCCAACAAGCGTGCCCAGAAGTGCCCCAGGGATTAATGTAAGTCCAAAGAACTTATTTGCCATACCGACAGGTAAGCCCTTTATTCGATGGAGAAAGGTGGGCACCCATACGCCGAGTCCACCAAGGGCAAATCCGTAAGCGATAAGCCCTAGAACCGCGGTCATAAATCGTCTATTTCGGAGCAGCGAAATATAAATTCTCTTTAAGTCTTTGGGCTGCGGAGACCTTGCTTGACTATATTCGATAGCGTGGTCTGCTGCTCCTCTTTCCGGTTCTTTGATTCCGAGACACAGAAGAACCATTAGAAGCCCCGGAAGTCCTACAATGAAAAAAGCCGAGCGCCAACTGTAGGCCTCCCCCAAGTAGCCTCCAAGTATGTATCCGAGTGCGCTTCCTAAGGGAAGTGCCATTACAAAAAAGGAAAGGGCCTTTCCCCTGTCCTTTTTTCCGAAAAAATCCGATATAAGAGCGGGCGCAATTACTATGTAGGACGCCTCGCCTATGCTGATTAGGGAGCGGGCAAAAACGAGTTGAGAGTAATTCTGCGCAAGGCCCGCCCCTGCCGTAGCCAGGCTGCCAAGTCCGACGCCAAGCGCAATTATCCATTTTCTCGTTAGCATATCGCCCAGTCTTCCAAAGACAGGTGATACTGAGAGATAAACCATTATAAAAGCCGAGCTGATAAAGCCGAGCTGCTTATCGGATAAGAGCAAATCGCTCTTTATGAATGGAAAGACGGCGAATATTATCTGTCTGTCAATATAATTTAAAAAGTTTATTCCAGTTAGGATAAACAGCACTATATAGGCTTGAGACCGAATGTTCAATTAATCGTCCTTATTAGTGTGCTGGTTTGTGGAATTGAGTATAACTGGTTTTTGGCAGGTATTTGTTTAACGAACTTACTGGAAAGATTAGGTTTGGTGTTAAGTTCCTCAGCCTTATTCAGGGAAATCCCGTCAACTTTTCGTCTAATTATTAGGTTCTGGTGACCTCAGCAGGTAATTAGTATATGAAATGTAAAGAAAAATTCAATCAAACCTTCTTCTGATTTTTATGTATTATATAATGGCTCTTTGATAAGGAAAGGGCTTTTAACCACCAAAAAAGATTAGAAGTGGGTGATACGTGCATAAACTGAAATTCAAATTAGGTCTTTTAAATTTAAAACCAAAGTTAATCCCCTTATATTTTCTTATTGTCTCCTGCGTAGCAGCGGGTGGATCGCTACTTTTGCTACCCGGCGTTTCTTCAACCCTGTTACCCGTTGTCGTGCCATTCATTATCCTCAGGCCCACTGTATTGGGGTCGGTGCCATCAGCTATTCTCCCTTTTAATTCCAGCCTCCGAGCCATGGCGATAACACCGGATGGCTCTAAGCTCTACGCAACCGATAGTTTCAGCAATACAGTATCGGTAATAGATTTATCAATAAATGAGGTTATTGCCGTCATAGACGTTGGAAATGGACCTACGAATATAGTGATAACCCCGAATGGCTCTAAGGCTTACGTCACTAATTCAGGCTCCGATAACCAGCCCGGCAATACAGTATCAGTAATAGACATATCAATTAATCGAGTTGTTTCCACAGTGAATGTAGGATTGAGACCCAGCAGCATAGCAATAACTCCGGATGGCTCTAAAGCCTATGTGACTACTGTCTCTCTCGATGAGAGCAAAATATTGGTAATAGAAGTGTCAGATAATCAGGTTATTTCCACAATAAAGGTAGGATCCAGACCGAGCAGCATTGCTATAACCCCGGATAGTTCAAGGGTCTATGTATCCGATTCCGCTGACAACACGGTATCGGTAATAGACACGGTAAAAAATGAAGTTATAGCTGTAATAAAAGTAGGCCCTGCGCCTATTAATATAGCAATAACCCCGGATGGCTCTAAGGCTTATGTGGTTAATTCAGGCTCCGACGGCCAACCCGGAAATACATTATCGGTTATAGACATACAAAAATCGGTAACGGATCCGGCAAATGCAGTTGTTGCTCAGGTGGTAGTGGGAAATAAGCCTGGAGTTATTGTAATAATCCCAGATGGCTCTAAGGCTTATGTAGCTAATCGCATCAGTAATACAGTATCTGTAATACAGACATCAACCAATGAAGTTACTTCTACGGTGGATGTCGGACCCAATCCTATAGGCATAGCGATAACGGGAAAAAGCTCTAAGCTCTATGTAGCCAATTCAGGCACTACCTCCGCGCCCGGCAACACGGTATCGGTGATAGATACATCAACCAATCAGGTTATTAATACAGTAACCGTAGAACCCAGCCCCATTGCTATATTGATAGCTCCCAATAGCTCTAGGGTCTATGCCGCCAATACAGATAAAATCTCGGTAATGGATACATCAACCGATAAAGTCATTGCCACAATCTTTGCCAGGGGGTCGGGACCTACTAATATAGCAATAACTCCAGACGGGTCTAAAGCTTATATAGTCAATCCCGGTACGAATGCAGTATCGGTAATAAATGTATCAACCGATCAGATTGTTTCCATAGTAAATGTAGGGTCCAGACCTAACAGTATAGTAATAACTCCGGATAGTTCTAAAGTTTATATAGCTAATTTCTCAAGTAACACTGTGTCGGTAATAGACACGTCAACCGATGAGATTATTGCCACGGTCAGTGTAGGAACCGCGCCTCTTGGCATAGCAATAACCCCTGATGGCTTTAAAGTTTATATAGCTAATTTCTCAAGCAACACTGTGTCGGTAATAGACACATCAACCAATTCAGTTATTGCTACAATATCCGGTGTCGGTCCTGGACCCAACTCTATAGAGATAACTCCAGATGGCACCAAGGCTTATGTGACTAACGTAGGTAATAATAGTCAAACCGGCAGCACAGTATCAGTGATTGATACATCAACCAATTCAGTTATTACTAAAGTGAGTATGGATTTCAGACCCGTTGATTTAGCGATAACTCCGGATGGCTCTAAAACCTATGTGGCTAATTTCTTCAGCAATACAGTGTCGGTAATGGATGTGCCAACTAATTCAGTTACCACTACGATATCCGGTGTTGGTCCCGGACCCGGCTTCATTGGGATAACCCCCGATGGCTCTAAAGCCTATATAGTTAATCCCGCTGATAAGTCTTCCTTTGCTGAGACCGGAACCACAGTATCGGTGATTGACATACAAACTGACACGCTTATTGCTACGGTACAGGTGGAATCCAGACCTATTAATTTGGCAATAACTCCGGATAGCACCGAGGTTTTTGTTCCTAACTACTTCAGCAATACCGTTTCAATAATAGACACTTCGGCAAATCAGGGTATCGCTACGGTGAATGTGGGAATCGCACCACTGGGTGTAGCAATAACCCCGGATGGCTCCAAGGCCTATGTTGCTAACTCTATCAGCAATACAGTATCTGTGATAAATGTGTTAACTAAAGAGGTTACAACAATTACTATTAATTCTAAGCCTGCTGTTTAAAAACAATGGATTACTCTCTACCGAGTCGAAAAAGGATTACTAATTACCATTTAATCATACTCCTCATAGCTTTACTCGCAGGAACATGTGCAGGAGTAAATCAGGCAAATATCAAGATTAAGGATGAAAGAGCAGCCTCGTTAGTTAAGGAAGCGGCAGAGCTATATGATAAAGGGAAATATGAGGAAGCATTAGAGAAACTCTCCGAGGCGGAAGGACAAGCCGGATCACCGGAGGATAAGGTAGAGATCGCGGATATTTTATCCAAAGGCGGTTTCGGACTCTTTGAGAAAAAATTATTCAAAACCTCACTTTCATATTATGACCGCTCATTGGAAATAAATAGAGCTTTGGATAATAAACTCGGACTGGTCAACAACTATAGCTATATAGGAAAGGTATATACGGATATTGGGAAATACGAAACGGGAATCAAATACTTTGAGGAAGCCTTGAAAATACAGGAGGAGTTGAATGATAAAGGTGGAATAGCCCATAATCTAAATAATGTCGCTAACCTCTATAGCTACTTAGGTAATTATCAGGAATCAACAACGCTTTTAAACCAGGCTCTTGGGATTAGCGAAGGGATTAAAGACTCAACGCAAACAGCAAAAACCCTCATAAATCTGGGCACAATTAATTTTCGCCTGAGGAATTATAAAACCTCCATCGAACACCTAGACCGCGCCTTTGAGATTGCCAATATGGCAAAGGAAGAGAATCTAAAAGCCTACGCCCTTAATTTAATAGGGGTCGTTAACAGGTCTCAGGGCAATTATGAAAAGGCTCTGGATAATTACCAAAGAGCATTAAGGATAAATAAAGGCTTGGGTCTTAAGACTGAGATTGCCATGAACTTGAGCATCACAGGGGAGTTATATAAAGAGTTGGGGCGTTATGATGAAGCCCTTAAATACCTTTATCAGTCCCTCGATATATCTGAGGCATCGAATGACAAATTAATAACGGCGGCGAATCTAAACCTCATAGGAGAAGTGAAATATAAGCAGGAGAACTATGGAGAGGCTCTCAACCTCTATAATTCATCCTTGACAATATTTCAGGAACTCGGTTTTAGAGATAGAATAGCCCGAAGCTTCAATAATATCGGCTACGTGAAAGGGGATATGAAAGAATGGGACTCCGCAATAGAGGACCTCGATAAGGCCATATTAATCTATAAAGATTTAGGAGACCGAGAGTGGATTCGCGTTTCCCTGTTTGGAAGAGGAGTTTATTCAGAGCAAAAGGGAGACCTGATTTCAGCCGAAAAGAGCTATAAAGAAGCAGTGGATGTTTTTGAGTCAATAAGGGGAGACGTTGCAGGAGGAGAAGAGGCACAGCAACTCTTTAGTGATGTGAATGTAAAGGTTTATGAAAGGCTCGTGTCACTTCTCCTGAGATTGGGAAAGAAAGAAGAAGCCCTGGAGTATATTGAAAGAAGCAGGTCAAAAACCCTTCGTGATACATTTCTGAAGGGCGGAATAACATCTTCTGATGAAAGGACGCGGGGACTCCTTAGCCAATATGACGAACTTTCTCGAAAGGAGGCCTCAATAAACTACGAACTTGTAAAAGAGAAATCAAAGCCGTCCCCTAGTTCAGAGAAGATTGATAACCTGGGAAAAACACTCGCAAAGACCAGAAGAGAATTCAGTCAGGTAGCTTCTGAGCTAAAGATTGAGCATTCCAGCATATACAATCTTCTCAGTATACAGCCTAAGACTTTCCTGGATTTAGAAAAGAATGATAGGCTCCCCGGCAATACTGCTTTTGTGGAGTATTTCATCACGGACAAACAGACATATATATTCGTTATAAACGAAGAGAATCTAATTGTAAAAAGTGTTTCTGTGACGAAAGAAGAACTGAACAGATTAGTAACACTCTTTAGAACCCTAATAGAGAAGAACAAATCTACTCCGACAAATAATTGGCAAGATGACGGGAGTAACATAAAATCCATAAAGGAAGCATCAACGCGGCTGTACCATTTCCTTATAGAGCCGATTGAAGATGAAATACGAGGTGTAGACATAGTAGCAATAGTTCCATTTGGCCCACTTGATTATCTTCCATTTCATGCCTTAGGGAAGGAAAGAGCGGATGGCGGTATAGATTTTCTTATAGAGAAGAAAAAATTGGTTTATCTTGTATCTACCTCTACCAACTATCTGAATCTAGTCTTGGGAAATGGTCGAAAAGGAGAAATCAGCAGTGTTGCTGCTTTTGGCAACCCAGACCTTGGGGAACCTGAACTGGCTCTCCCCGATTCCGAAAAAGAGGTCTTAGTTATAAAGGAGATGTTTCCTAATACAACCATCTTCCTAAAAAAGAATGCCACTAAAGACAATTTTAAAAATAGCTGGGGAGAAGATGAAATAATCCATCTGGCGGCTCACGGACTGATCCAAGATGAGCCTTCAATTTTGTTAGCTCCTCTAGGTTCGGGCAGTCTTACACTCTCAGATATTACAGGACTGCCCCCGGCAAGAAATACGCACTTAGTAGTCCTTTCGGCATGCAATGCGGCGATAGATCATAATGAGCGCGACACGAAAGGGACAGAGCTAAATAGTATAGCATTCGCTTTTACAATGGCAGGTGCGCCCTCGGTTATCGCCACTCTTTGGGAAGTAAATGACCGCGCCACATCCGAGTTAATGTCGAGTTTTTATAAGAATCTAAAGACAGAGGGTAAATTTGATTATGAGGCATTAAGAAAAGCCCAGATTGGTATGCTAAAAAGATCGGATAAATATGGCCAGCCTTTTTACTGGGCTCCATTTATATTGGTAGGGGTATGGAAGTAGGCGGAAACTCCTGAACTTTTCGTCTAATAGCTATACGCCAGGATTAAAAAGTATGAAATTCAAAAAAGACCAGGAAATACTCGGAGTGGTTGTAACCTCTCTGATTGAAGAGAAAGAAGGGATATGCCCGACGGAGGAGGAGTTTGCCCTTTATATAGAGGGAAGGCTAAATAAGGGGAGAAGAGAGGCTATTGTTTCGCATTTTGTCTCCTGTCGAGACTGTCGAGAGAGGCTTACCATTCCAATCCGTCCTTTTGAAACTGTAAAAGAATCAAATCCTGTGGAAAAATTCCTGACCCTTTTGTGGCGCCCGCTTGTTGCAGTCCCTGTTGCAATAATAGTCGTTGTTCTCTTAGCTTTTAGCATAAATGCCTATCTAAACTCCCGACACGTTATGGAAGAAAGGGAAAGAGGAGGGAATTTAGTTGCCTTAAAGCAAGTAGATTTAACCCCGAGTTTACTAACAAATATCAGAAAAGGAGATGAGGAAGGACTAAAAAATGAGCTTATTAAAGATTTGCCCTCTGGTGTAAAGGTATCAGATATATTAATGGAAGATGTTAAAAACCTGAAAGGGGCTAAAGAGGGAGATAGGATAATTTTAATTCTCTATAGTAATGGTTTATTAAAGGTAAAATTGGAAAATTAGCCCCAATTCTATACTAAAAGAGGTGTTCAAATATCTCCTCTATATCCGCCTCGGTTATGCCCTTTTCCACTAGACATTTCTTTAGATTCTTTAGCATCCTCCCTATTCTTTTATACACGCCCTTATCCCTAATCCCTGGAATCGCTCCTGATATTTCTTTTGCAGTTAAACCATGCGCGAAGTAAAGCTGTAGGATTAAAACGTCCTCGGCTTCGAGCTTTTGAATCTCTTCCTTTAGTATCTCTAAAACCTCCTCCCTCCTCTGTTTAATCTCCGCCGTTATTACGTTCTCCTCTGGGTTCGATCTTATGTCTTCTGAGCTAAGAACGTCCTCTTCCTTACCCAGCGAAAGAGGCTCCCTTTGAGCGGGTGTCTCTATCCTTACCCTACTTTCTCTTATTCTTTTTTCAACCTCATCAACCCTCCTCCGCGCCTCGTCTTGAGAAATCTTAAACTCTGCCTGTATAGCATTCTCTATCCATCCAGGCGTTAGGTTCTGATAAAAAAAGAGTTTAAATATATAACGATTGATCTCATCAAACTTCCAGAAGTATTTGGGTAAGACCCTATATCCAAACCGGGTGCGTCTAAAATCAATGATGAGTTTATTTGTAACGCTGTAGAGAAATGTCCGAAAGCCCGATTCTCCCTTAAAAGCCCTTATTCTACGCGACTCATTCTCATGGAGCTTCTCCCAGACATACAAGAAGCAGTCATTTGCCAACTCCCCATCCTTAGCGAAACTCCTTATACATATACCTCGAATAAAAAGAGCGTCTTCTTCCGTTAGTGTCCTTTTATCCATCTTGAGCCTGGAGAGTATATAGAGTCCTTCAAATCCATTAGACAACTCCCCTCTAACTTAGGACTACCGTGTAAGCCTCAGTAGAGATTTTAATAACTTATTTCGTTAATTAAAAGGGGAATATCTAAAAACTTTTCGTCTAAATCCAGACACAAAGCCAGCTGAGGAACTTTTTATGAGTTTTCTTGAAATAGAAGACAATTCAATAGGCGAAAGTGAGGCAGAGGCCATCATCGCCCGGTATGATACTCAATCCGAAAATAGCAACGGTCATAGGGGGGTTTCTGAGGAAGACTACAGGCTTCTCCAATCCTATTTTAGGGAAGTAGGAGGAGAACCTCTCCTTACCCCAAGCGAGGAGCTTGAGATATCTATTAAGATAAAAAAATACGAGGCAAGAGCCAGGAAAATAAAAACCCTCCTTGATAGATTTATGCGCCAATCCAGAAATGGTTTTAAGAGTAGAGGAAAAGACTCCCTTGTAGAAGCCAAGACTGCCTGTGTATATATTTCGTCTAAAAGGACACGGAGGCTCTATGCCCTTACGAGAGCCTATTCAAAAAGAGCAGAGGTATTGAAAGAGAGGTTTGTAAAAGCCAACTTAAGACTCGTCATAAGCATAGCTAAAAAGTACATAGGACATGGGCTCCCATTTGCCGATCTCATTCAAGAAGGAAATATTGGACTTATTAGGGCTGTGGAGAAATGTGATCCATCAAAGGGCTACAGATTTTCAACTTATGCCTCCTGGTGGATAACACAGCGCATATCTCGTGCCCTGCTTGACCAAGCCAGGATTATAAGGATACCCAGTCATGTGCTTGAGCAGGCAAATAGAGTGTACAAGGCGACTACTATGCTCCAGAATAAAAGCGGTAGGAAGCCTGATATTGAGGAAATCGTATACGAATCCGGGCTTAGTATCCACAAGGTAAAAAAGGTAATGAATGCAACGGCGAGCGTGGTTTACCTCGATGCCTTGAGCTTTGATTTTATATCAGATAGAAGACCTTCTACGGATTCGCTCATTGAAAGGGTCACAATGAATGAAAGGATTGAAGAAGCACTATCGAGTCTCAGTAACAGAGAAGAAGAGATACTAAAAATGAGATTTGGTATTGGATACAACGACTCATACACGCTTGAGGAGATTGGGAGTCATTATGGACTTACAAGAGAACGGATAAGACAGATTGAAGAGCGAGCTCTTAAAAAGCTCAGACAGCTCAAGGTAGGGACACTCCTTAGGGGTTTTATAGAAGTTTGAAGTGCTCTTGAGAAGGCAAAATAGAGTTTGACCCACCTGTTGGTTTATGTAAATTCAACCACCAACTCTATGCATATATACAAACAAAATCAGGCTAGCAAGCAGTATGCGGTATATGACAAACACCGTATAGCTCTCCGTTTGAACGTATCTCAAGAGGTATTTTATGGCTAAGAATCCAAAAACGGCAGACGTGAGAATCCCGGCCACAGATGGAAGGCCTGTAACATCCGTATGGTCCAGGTGTCTTGATTCGAGTATCGCGGCCCCCGCAATAAGAGGCGCGCTGAGGAGAAAAGAAAACCTCGCCGCCGTCTCCCTCTTTAGGTTTCTGGCCAAACCACCTATGATAGTAATCCCGGAGCGTGAAACGCCGGGGATTATCGCAAGCGCCTGAGAGATTCCTATTACAAGACAATCGAGAAGACTCATATCTGAAATCTCTTTCCGTTTTCTTGAGAGTTTGTCCGCAATGTAAAGAACTATTCCGAAAATAAAGACTGAAAGAGCAATGATAAGAGGGTTTCTAAACGCCTCTTCCGCTTGCTTCTCAAATAAAAATCCGAATAGCGCCCCCGGTATGGTCGCAATTATAATGAAAAGCCCCAATTTCCCATTGGGGTAGTTCTCAAAACTCCTTGCAAAAATACTCTGTATAAACTCCTTAATAATCACCACAAGATCGCGCCAGAAATAGTATATGACAGCAGCGAGCGTTCCTATGTGGAGAGCGACATCAAAAGCGAGCCCCGGATCGCTCCACCTAAAAAACCAGGGCACAAGAGCAAGGTGCGCCGTGCTGCTTACAGGAAGAAACTCCGTCAGCCCCTGAACGAGTCCTAGAACTATAGATTGCACCAGATTCATCAAAATATTCTCCTATCTGCCGGATTTAAGTATTTAACCACGAATGAACACGAATAAATGCATCCTGTTTACAGAACCTTCTTTAAGAACATGCCCGTGTACGACCCTTCAATCTGCGAGACCTCTTCGGGCGTGCCGTAGGCTACGATGCGTCCCCCTTTTTCTCCGCCCTCGGGGCCCAAATCAATTATGTAATCGGCGGACTTTATCACATCAAGGTTGTGCTCGATTATAATTACGGTGTTTCCCATATCAACAAGCCTATGAATAACACCCAGCAACTCTCTTACATCATCAAAATGCAGCCCGATGGTTGGCTCATCCAGTATATAAAGGGTTTTCCCGGTGGCACGGCGCGACAACTCCTTTGTGAGCTTTATCCTCTGCGTCTCGCCCCCTGAGAGGGTCGTGGCGGGCTGACCCAGCTTTATGTAATCAAGTCCTACCGCATAGAGCACCTCGAGTTTGGATTTTATCTGTGGAACGTTTTCAAAAAATCCGACTGCTTCACTTACGGTCATATCCAGAACATCGGAGATGCTCTTTCCTTTATATCTAACCCCAAGCGTCTCAGGGTTGTATCTCTTCCCCTCGCATTGCTCGCACTTCACATAAACGTCCGGGAGAAAGTGCATCTCTATTTTTACCATCCCCTCGCCTCTGCATCCGCTGCATCTTCCAGCCTCAACGTTGAAACTGAACCTGCCGGGCTTATATCCGCGCATTCTTGATTCAGGAAGCATAGAGAACAACTCTCTTATAGGAGTAAAAACCCCGGTGTACGTTGCGGGATTTGACCTCGGAGTCCTTCCAATCGGAGATTGGTCAACATTTGCGATTTTATCAATCGCGCCATCTCCTACTATCTCTCTATGCCTGCCCGGCTTTTCCTTGCTTCCGTAGAGCTTTGAAGAAAGGGCATTATACAGGGTGTCAATAACGAGAGTGCTTTTCCCTGAGCCTGAAACGCCCGTTACGCACGTAAAAACACCGAGCGGAAATGAAATATCCACATTTTTCAAATTGTTTTCGCTCGCCCCTTTTATCGTTATAAACTCCCTTGGCTTTTTTCTCTCTTTCGGAACAGGAATAGAAAGCTCACCTGAGAGATACCTTCCCGTAAGCGATTTTTCGTTTCTTATTAAATCATAAACCTTTCCCTGTGCAACAATCTCCCCTCCCCTTTCTCCTGCCTCCGGTCCCATATCCACAATGAAATCCGCGCTTCTCATTGTTTCTTCATCATGCTCGACAACTATGATTGTGTTTCCGGCGTCTCTCAGGGCTTTGAGAGTGCCGATAAGCTTCTGATTATCCCTGGGATGAAGACCTATGCTCGGCTCGTCAAGGACGTATATCACACCCACGAGCTTCGATCCGACCTGAGCCGCAAGCCTTATTCTCTGCGCCTCTCCGCCTGAGAGCGTAGGGGCGGAGCGCTCAAGAGTAAGGTATCCGAGTCCGACGTTTTTCAAAAAGCTGAGACGCGATTTAATCTCTTTAAGAATCCTTTCGCCTATTTCCCTTTGTCTTCCTTTAAGATCAAGAGAATCAAAAAATCCGATGCATTCATTTACGGTCATTTTTACTATGTCGTAGATTGACCTTTTATCAACAATAACGGTAAGGCTTTCCTTCTTGAGTCTTGAGCCGCCGCAGGTAGTACATGAGACCGTACGCATATATTTCTCAAGTGCCTCCCTGACCTCATCTGATTCGGTTTCTCTGTACCACTGTGAAATAATGCCAATCACTCCGGGAAATGTATCCCAGTATTCGTCTGTCCATCTGCCCCTTCCCCTATAGAACTTAATCTTCTCATCCCCTGCGCCGTAGAGAATTATATTTCTTATTTTCGGAGAGAGTTTTTTAAGGGGCGTTTTTAAACTGAAATTATAATACCTCGCAACGCATTCAATTACTCGGCCAAAGTAGGTCGAATTTCTCCAGGGAACTATCGCCCCATCTTCGATTGATTTATCCCAGGAATCAATAACAAGCTCAGGATCAAAAAACGATTTTATTCCAAGCCCCTGACACTCAGGACAGGCTCCGTAAGGGCTGTTAAAAGAAAAAAGCCTCGGAGAGATTTCCGGATAACTTATCCCGCATCTGAGACAGGCGAATTTCTCACTGAATGTAATTGCCTTTCCGCTTTCAGTTTCTGCCCTTGCGCTCCCTCCCGAACGCTTTAAAGCGAGTCTTAGGGAATCTTCAACCCTGGCTTTTGAACCCTCTTTGCCAAGGGCTATTACATCCACGAGAAGTTCAATCGTGTGCTTCTTCTGTTTTTCGAGATGTATTTCGTCTTCAAGATCAAAGAACTTCCCATCGATTTTGATCCTCACGAATCCCTGCTTTCTGAGTTCCTCGATCTCTTTTTTATACTCCCCCTTTCTTCCTTGTATAATGGGAGAGAATATGGAAACCCTTTCCCCGGCTCCAAGAGCAAGAACACGCTCCGTCATCTCATCAAGGTTTTGCGAGACTATTTCATCGCCGCACCTGTAGCAGTATGGCTTTCCAACGCGGGCGAAAAAGAGTCTCAGAAAATCGTAGATCTCTGTTATCGTACCTACGGTTGAGCGCGGGTTCCTTTGAAGCGTTCTCTGATCAACTGAGACGGAGGGCGAAAGCCCTTCTATTGAATCTACATCTGGCTTGTCAATCTTCTCTACAAATTGCCTTGCGTACGCAGAGAGCGACTCCATATATCTCCTCTGCCCTTCCGCAAAAATCGTATCAAAGGCAAGGGAAGATTTTCCCGAGCCGCTTATTCCAGTAATTACAATGAGTTTTCCCCTTGGAATCTCAAGTGAGATATCTTTTAGGTTATGCTCTCTCGCTCCAATAATCCTGATCGTTTCCAAAGTAATTTTATTTTACCTGTTATTCAACTCGGTGGATGAATGAATTTATCCCCGAAGCGTGTGCCACATCAGTTGAGGAAGCAGCGACCAGCGGGGATGTGCCTCAAACCGCGTGAGGATCGAGGCCAATTTATGTGCCGATTTGTGCGTGACAAACCATGCGGGTTTGGGCCGCATATGAAAAGGGCCATAGATGACGCTCTCTTGCGGTTCGTCAAACATAAAGGTATTGTACACCACGCCGACGCCGCCCTGTATATCATACGGAGTGTGCCCCGGAGATGCTCCCCACGTAGTCACGCCAAAGCCGTAGCTTAGAGCAGGCCAATGGTTGATTGCCACACTTCCATAACGCAGGTCGGATATAGCCTCGTCAAGAACAGAGCCTAATTCCGCCGCCGTCTTGGGATGGATAATTATGCAGGTGTTAAGTGTGCCCCACAACGTGGCATTACAGAAATGAACCGCCTGGCGTAGGAATCCAGCCGTATCGGTAGCGAGCAAAGGAGTCTCGGCCATTATGCCGCAGAAGGCCTCTTGTGTAAAACAAACATCGTCCTGGCATTGGGGATTGACACCTGGAATGAGAGTCCATGGCAGGTTTCCTTCGGTTCGGGAGCCGAAGAACTCAGATTGAGGATGAGATTCAACAAATCGCCTATATCTGTCAAATGCACCGGGGTAGTAGGCACGCCGAGTCGGGATGGAGCGCAGCGTATTGCGTAAAGCGTCTAAAAAGGCGTTGCGTTGTGTCCAAGCGGCGTGTGTAATCAGCACCTTGGCAGCATTACAGTTGAATCCGGCGTTGTTTGTCATCTGAGTGGCTACATTTTCTGACTGAAATTTCAAGGCGTCCCCGCTCCAATTGCCGGGGACAACAATCACCGGGCTGATATTGCCAAGTTCGCTTGTGATCCTCTTCGTGAGACGGGGCCGTTTATGAAACTTGCGCTCAGCCCCTTCTCCACCCGTGCCAAAGACAATGGCGTCATGCGTTTCAGCGCCTCCCGTTATATGAATCTCATCAACTCCGGTATGCTCACAGAGATAAGCTCCTATATCAGCGCCGCCATAGGTCACTTGTAGATACCCCTCCTGAATAAAAGGAGCAAAAGCCTCTTCTATAAAAGCCCCGATGTAGTCATTAACAGAACTCAGCTTAGGCAGACAGACCCTCCCCTCTAGAAACAGCTTGTATATAACATCGAGCGGGGCGATGCTGGAAACGTTGCCCGCACCCAGTATGAGAGAGACCTTGCCTTCGGGCTGACTCTGCTTGTAAAAAGAAGCCATTGTCTCGCTCAACCGATCGAGACCAACATCGGGCTGCATCCAGACCTCGGCGCGAAAGCCCCGATAAAGAAGCCTGTCGAAGATGTCATAAGGAAAGACCTCAACCACTACCTGCCCATCAGGTCGAGTGCGAATCCTCTCAGGACGAATCCGAGGGACGCCATAACGTGCTATCTGTCTGAGACTCTCGCGAAGCAATCTGAGATTGCGTATCACAATCAAAGGACCGACAATCCATTCCTCCGCCGATTGAGGGGAATTGGGCGAAATGCCCTTGGCTTCGAGAGCCTTAGCAACCTGGCGGGCGGCTATAGACAATATTCCACATATCAGTTGACCCGCTAACCTCTCTTTCTCCATTACGGACAGATTTGCCCAGCGATTTTTATTTCTTTGCAGTACCTCGACCGCGCGATCCAATTCTACGGTATTCATGAACAAGTGGATTATACCATTTTCAACGCAAACGCAGTGAGTAGGAATCTACGTAGAAACGCAAAATCTTACGTCTCCACAAATGGATGCTTCCCGATTACTACATTCGGGAACGAGATTCGAGCATGACAAAGTACAATATCGTTGCGTCGTAGTGGTTAAGTAAATTTTTGGAAGTGGTATTACTATCTCTTACAGGCATCAACAAAACCCCTATAAATCCTGTTCGAAATCTCAGTCTCTTCTCTTTCGGGATGCCACTGAAGACCGAGAACAAAAGAATCCGGCCACTCTATTGCCTCTACAATTCCGTCCGGACACCTCGCGGAAACCCTCAGTCCTCTTCCAGGCGCTTTTACGGACTGATGGTGATAACTCTTTATGGGAAATCTATTCTCTTTAGTAATTCTCTGAAGAAGCGTGTTCTCTTCAACACAAACTTCATGGACGGAACCCTTTTCATGAATAAGAGCATCATAAATCTGAGAGGGAATGTCCTGATAAAGCGAGCCTCTGAAGAAAACGTTTATGAGTTGCATCCCGCCGCAGATGCCGAGAACAGGTATACCCCGTTTCAGAGACTCTTCCAACATAACCATCTCTGATTCGGTTCTTTCAAGCCTCATAGGTCTGAGGTTCGGATGCGGCGTCTCGTCGTAGAATTTCGGGTCTATATCACTACTGCCTGAGATGAGAAGCCCATCAATTCTTTCTACTATGTCTTTAAGCAAAGACTTGTCTTCTGAAAGCGTGGGAAGAAAAATAGGAATCCCTCTCGCACCCGCAATAGCCACAGCGTATGGTCTATCCACCACAAACTTTTCTTCATTTACATTGTCTACTTTTATATCCGTCGTTATTCCTATTACAGGCTTGGTTTCATTCATAAGTGCCTCAATTATATATCTTTCTCCTAATAAATCAAAGGCAGCTTACGGCTCAGTGGATTTGAAAAAGTGCGATTTTCATATTAACTTATATAGATTCTCAAAAGGAAGGTAAATGGCCTATGAATCTTACAAACCAGCAAATAAGCCGATATAGCCGACACCTGATTATGCCCGAAGTGGGTGTGGAAGGACAGGAAAAATTAGTCTCATCGAGCGTCCTATGCATAGGGGCGGGCGGTCTCGGATCACCCCTTGCCCTTTATCTTGGGGCGGCAGGCGTAGGACGCCTGGGCATTGTTGATTTCGACGTGGTGGATTTCAGCAATCTACACAGGCAGATAATCCACAGCGAATCCAAGGTGGGAAAGCTCAAGGTTGAATCCGCAAAAGAGAGGATTCATGAAATCAATTCCGATGTAAAGGTAGAAACCTATAACCTGAGGCTGACATCAGAAAATGCCCTTGACCTTATGAAGGAGTATGACATCGTGGTTGACGGTACGGACAATTTTGCAACACGGTATCTTGTAAATGATTCATGCGTGCTTCTTGGAAAGCCAAATGTCTATGGAAGCATATTCCGTTTTGAGGGACAGGTAAGCGTTTTTGACGCGAAGCGCGGCCCCTGCTATCGCTGCCTCTATCCTGAGCCGCCTCCGCCGGGAATGGTCCCAAGCTGCGCTGAAGGGGGGGTGCTGGGAATTCTCCCAGGAATTATAGGCACAATGCAGGCCGCAGAGACCATAAAACTCATTCTAGGAAGAGGCGAGCCGCTTATTGGAAAGCTCCTATTCATTGACGTAATGGGAATGAAAGTCAGGGAATTAAAACTCCGAAAAGACCCAAACTGCCCTGTATGCGGCAAAAATCCGAGTGTTACAAAGCTAATTGACTACGAGGAGTTCTGCGGACTCGGACGCGGCGAAGAGGAGGTTCCGGCAGGAGCCGATCTCGAAATTACAGTGGAGGAATTCAACGACCTGCTCAACAGCAAAAAGAACGTTGTGATTCTCGATGTCAGAGAACCTCACGAATACGAGATATGTCATATAGACAGCTCTATATTAATCCCGCTTGGAGATTTGCCTTCGAGGGTAAATGAGCTTGACACCGCCGATGAAATCATAGCCCACTGCCATCACGGTATTAGGAGCCTTCGTGCAACAAGGTTTTTGAGGCAAATGGGATTCAAAAAGGTAAAGAATCTAAGAGGCGGGATAGACGCCTGGGCTGAAGAATACGACCCGGACATGCCAAGGTATTAGATTGATGAGGATTGTTTCACCTATACAATTCAAGCAAGCCTTCTTGAAGGTAGCAGCGAAATACGAACAAGAGATACTTCATAACTGGAGCAACCGGGAATATTACACGGATATTCTGATAAGAAAAAACATTCTTCTTAGACGCTATCTTCTATAATGAAAAGGATACCAAACATTTTCCTAAAGTTTCGACATATGCTAAATACATTACAGTTGCCATTGAACACGAACACGTTGCTAGCGGTACAGCAACCGAGATATATAAGCTTCAACTCTTCAACATCCCGCTCAAAGTCCTGATCACCTATGCAGCCGACGAGGGGATTAAAGTGCTGCTGACAAAGTATGCACAAATTATGAAGGGAGCTGACGTGCTTTCCGACTTCTCTACACAAAAAAGGCAACTTGTGATCTTTGAGAGCAAAAACGGCATAAGTGTGAATTGGCTTTTTTACGTCTATGAGAATGGCTCTTTCGTGAAAATTTAATGTAGTCTACTGAGCACCCTAGCGCAAGTCGCATTGAGCCGAGCCTGTCCGTTAAGTGTCAATCAGAATTTGAGTATATGGTTAAGGCTCTAGACTAGCAAATCTTGTTTGATAGTCTAGAAATATGAATAATTATGGGAAGATTTCGACTTTTACTCTGAAAAAAATTATGAAGAATTTTTGTGTTGATATTTCAGCTTCAAAAACAGCTATTGTGCTGGACATAAATCGCAATACGATTAACCATTGGTATTTGGTATAACGTATTTCGTAAGGCTATTTATGTGCATCAGATGAGGGAA
>JBLNAE010000152.1:0-3507 GCA_050259195.1 Ignavibacteriales bacterium | reverse complement strand
TTTGCGGCGCTACAGGAGACGGTGGAAAGTGGAGCGGTTGTTTGCTTGGTTGCAGAACTACAGGCGATTGATTATACGTCATGAGTATCATGTAGAGAACTTTGTTGGCTTTGTATATCTGCCATGTATATTGATCTTGCTCAAATCCTATTTATGAGACTGCTTCATGCTTAAAAGGAGAATTCAAGGGTTGGCTCGGGTTCTAAAGGAGTACCAAATACCTTGTACAGAAGAGGAAATCGCAGAACTGGCCCCCCCAATCTAATTCAAAAATCGCAGTCTATATATATGCAAAGAAAAACGGTACCAGTCGTGTGACAATCAAAAGGCGGCTGGCCGAGAAATCATCAAGGTACAAAACGATAACCGTTTTAGGATGGACAATTCCTCTTGATGAGAAAATAAGGACCCGGCGCAAGCCAAAAACCGCTCGTAAGAAAAACCGCAATAATTAGAGTATTCCAATTATTATCTCTCCCTATTGTGTATCAAAAGTAGTGCAATAGTTTTGATACACGGCAACAACAAGCAATAGAGTATCTTTAATTTAAATCTACATAAACCAGTTAGGAGGTAAGTAAATGAACATCAATGAGGAAAAAGAATTTGTCAGCCTGGAAACGCTTTGCGAGAAATTTTCTGACATTCCGTTGAGTACCGCGAGAATCTATGCATCTCAAGGAAAGCTGCCTGGAGTTGTGCCAATGGGAACGCGTGTATATGTGCATCTGCCCACGTTTAGGGCTGCAATGCTGAAGCACATACGTAAACCAAAGAATGGGGGCGAAAATGGTAAATAAAATTGCGCCTCGACAAGCCCAGGACAAGCATGGTGAGGCGCAAAGGAGACAAGCAAGATGGCGAAGATATTACCATATCACAAGCAGCACTTACAAGATCAAGAATTACAGATCACAATTAAACCGCAGATGACAGAAAAGATTGGGGCCATTGCGGAGCTAGAAGGTACAGACCCTACCTCTTGGGTTATGTTGCAGATCATTGGATCAATTAATAGACATTGGGATTGGGCAAAAAATGAGCCTAGAAGAAAAGAGAGGCAATTCACATGAGTCAACCACAAAAAGATTTACCCAGCTATTCAAATTTTAGTTTACCCCAGGCTGAAGAGAGTGAAATGAATGTTGTAGGTTGTCTTCTCCGAGGGGAAGCATCAATAGAACAGGTGTCTTTATCTGATAAAGACTTCTATTCCTCAAAACATCAGGAGATTTTCTCCGCTATGAAAAACTTGCTAAGGCAGGGCATACCGATAGACATTGTAACCGTGTTTAACGAAATAAAGAGAGCCGGGAAGGATGAAGAAACAGGCGGGTCTAGTTACTTGACTTATTTAACCACCCAAACCTTGCCCAAAGTTTCTTTTGATTTTCACGTGAAGCAGGTGAGGGAGGCCAGGATTAAGAGAGACTTATTCAGTGGTTTGCACTATGCGCTTGATCACACAAGAAACGGCGGTTCCTTAGAAAGTATCAAGGCTGAGATCTCAAAGCTAATTCAAGCATCTGAAGCGAACACTGAAAGGCCAGAGATGAAAAAAGAGGCCTACTACGGTCTAGCAGGTGAGATAGTTAATTTTATTTCTCCACATTCTGAAGCTGACACCGTGGCGCTCTTAGCAAATTTCCTAACGGCATTTGGAAATGTAATAGGAGATAAAACACACTTCCGGGTAGAAGCTACAAAGCATTTTATGAGGCTCTTTTGTGTGCTGGTGGGTGATACCTCAAAAGGCAGGAAAGGCACCAGTTGGGATTATATAGAGAATCTCTTTAGTTTCCTTGAACCCGAATGGGTTAAGAACATACAGACAGGTCTATCTTCAGGCGAAGGGCTTATATGGGCTGTAAGAGACGAGATAAGAAAGCATCAACCTATAAGGGAAAAGGGAAGAGTTGTTGACTATGAAGATGTAGTCATTGATAAGGGTGTTGATGACAAACGGTTATTGATTGTAGAGGGAGAATTTGCCTCACCACTAAGAATAATGGAAAGAGATGGCAATATCCTGTCTCCTATAATACGCTGTGCATGGGACAGTGGAGATCTACAGGTATTAACCAAGAACTCACCGGCTAAGGCTACAGGTGCCCATATCTCAATAATAGGGCATGTAACAAAGCAAGAGCTTCTAACGTATCTCTCTACTACTGAAGCGGGTAATGGCTTTGGGAATCGCTTCTTATGGTTATACGTGAAGCGTTCTAAGTCTCTTCCCTTTGGTGGTGGGTTTCATAAGGAGAATTTAGAGCCAATTATCAAGAAGCTCAAGGTCGCTATAGAATTCGCAAAGAACACCGGAGAAATCACATGGGCAGAGAAAAGCAGGCCACTATGGGAAGCTGTGTATGTAAAGTTATCCGAGGGTAAGCCGGGGCTTATAGGAGCTTTAACAGCAAGGGCTGAGGCTTATGTTACGCGTCTAGCGTGTATCTATGCACTCTTGGACCTATCAAATGAGATTCAACCGGAACACCTAAAGGCAGCTCTCGCATTTTGGGAATATGTAGAGGCTTCAGTCAAATACATATTTGGCAACTCCTCCGGGATCCCTCTTGTGAATGAGCTAAGAGACGCATTAAGGGAAAGACCTATGACCAGGACGGAGATCAACGATTACTTTAAGGGACATAAATCTAGCAGACGAATCAACGAAGCATTACGGACCTTAGCTGAGTCTGGAGAGGCACAAAGCGACAGTATTAAGACCGGAGGCAGAGCTAAAGAAATTTGGAGATTGCAAGATAATAGTAATGCTGAAAAAGCGGAAAATGCTGAAAAAGGATAACCCATAGAGACTTATTTCGCTTATTCAGCTTTTTCAGCAAGGTATCTAGGATAAAACATGAGCTATCTTGAGATAGTAGACCGTGTTTTAGAAAAGCAGAAAGAGGAAAAGGCTAAGCCTCAGAAAATAGATATATCGCTACTCCGCCTATCCGAACTATCCAAGCGCAACATAGCTATAAAAATCTATTCCGAGGTCTTAGGCTGTGAAATATGGCTCTGTGGTAATGAAGAGATGGCAGCACAACTTAGGCAAGACGACCCCGGAGCCATGATCTATACTGCAAATGAGATGCGAAAACTTTTAAGGCTCAATCCAAACTCTGAAGACCTGAAGCGTATCCACACAGTCAAGACCCTCTTTAATAGCTCAAAGATTATAAATTCAACCTATATCGATAGTATTGTTAAACCGCATTAGATTTTAACCACTATTCACGTAATTTGAATCGATCCTATCTCATCCATCCCTTTGCCTTCTTTAGGCGTGTGTTGACATGGGATTATCCTTTATGAGATAATGGGAATAGAAAAGCTTTGTGCATAAAATGGGATGAATGTATGGTTCATAAAACTGGTTGATATTTAGTGCGCCGGATGACAACGCCCTTATGGGGGCGAAGAATATGAAAACGATTCTTATTGCCGATGAAGATGCCATTGCAAGAGAACTCGTTAGTCTCGCGTTTCCCGACCAGA
>JBLNAE010000151.1:0-12597 GCA_050259195.1 Ignavibacteriales bacterium | reverse complement strand
CAAATCCCCCGCCGGACACAAAAGTGCCTCCGGGGACTGTCGTAAACTGCATAGTCAGCGTGTTCGATGGCTGACGTCGCGAGGATGTGCAGTTCATTTAGATATCGGCGAAATGGTAATCGCCTAAAGGCATCATTAGAGAAAACGGATGAGGAGAGAATCGATGAACCCAAATAATCCGTTTGCAGATTTCGACCCCGAAGGCTCCGTTTGGGAAGAAGGTTTTCAGGCGGGATTCCAGCAACCTGATGTGACCAGCCAGCCTCCCTTGAGCCCAAACCTGATTGAAGTCTATCTCCAGGGCCAACAGTCGGGGCGCGACGCAAAGCGCAATCCGCCGCAGAACGGCGGGACGTGGATTGAGGTGAGGGACGTCCTCTTCGAACAGGGCGCGGACCAAGCTGTCGACTGGACGGTTGAAAAGATATTGGAGCCAGTGTTGGGCGCGTTCGCAGGCATGATCAGTGTCCTGAAAACCGTGATGAGCGTTCCGGGAGACGTGCAGCTAGGGCCGCTGCCTGAAAATTTCAATCGCCTCCTTAGCCAGAATGACACCGAGGACGACCCCAGATACGTGGCCATTTGTCTCCGAACCGATCATGCGGAGGTCAGTACCGGAGTCACCAGCCAAGGCACCTGGGGCGGCCAGGAGCACACCGACTTCACCGACGCTATTGTCGACCTAAAGAATCATGCCCACCCTGAAGCCTTCGTCGCACGTTGTTCGCTGCGGAACAATACGTGCGGAGTGGTTTGGGCAGCGAAGCCGGGTGTTTGACGGCATTGGGGTGACGGCTAAACGAGAACGCGATGTGCGAAGGCTAGACCTGCTTGGTGCGCGTCCCCTCGAATTGTTTTGCGGAGCGCACCGCCATCAATACGCCCATTCAGGGTTCCGCAGCCGATATAATAAAGAGAGCAATGATAAGGATCCATGACAAGTTACATGGGTTTAAATCCCGCATGATTCTTCAGGTCCACGACAAGCTTTTGTTTGAAATACATGAGAGTGAGATTAAGGGGATCTCAACTATGATTAAGAAAGAGTTGGAAGAGGGCCTGGAAAGTCAGAGTGCCGCTCAGAGTTGACATTGAAATGGGTAGAAACTGGGCGCAAGAGCATTAGAAATTTAGATCCGTTGTTCCAAATTGCAATCCGAAGTAAAGCAATCCCGTCTTTCATCTCGAATCTGCCATGACCGTTGAGATTGCTTGATCCTTTCTCTCTCCACAAATAGTATCACAAGAAAAAACAACGATCGAGCAATGCCAGGCTCCCATGAGACGGAATTGCATGCTGTCAATAATTTGAATTAGTGGAAAGATTCTTTCAGTAGTCAGAGCAACCCCGCAATATTAAAATCACATTGCAATTTCTCAAAGACAAACGCATTATTCATACCAATTATCCCTCAACTTTGTCTCATATGTCCTGAACCAGTATATCACCTTGACATCCTATTTATGTTGGAGTTATATTAACCCTCTAAACTTACGGTTCTTTTACAATAAAGAGTTCTTAGGTTGACAGAGATTAAAAGGGAAATCCGGTGAGAGTCCGGTGCAGCCCCGCTGCTGTAAGTAGTCCTGAACCCTTTGCACCATGCCACTGGGATATTTTCAAGGATTCTGGGAAGGCGCGAAGGAGTGTGAGGCTACGAGCCAGAAGACCTGCCTGGGAACTAAAACTTTGCTTTTCTTCGAGGGAAGAGAGTAAAGGGTCCTCCTGCCTAAGTAAAAGGGTCCCCAGTTTTCTTCCCTGAAGACCGGGGCTTTTAATGAGAAAAATTTTTTTCGTCCTTTTCTTTTTTATTATCATTTCTCTCACACTGCGCTCGAAATACCGCTTATTCTCTACGCCGACATTTGCAGAAGAAGAAAAGACGCTTGAGCCGGTTGTCGTTGAAGAGTCACCAATAAAACCACCGCTTGAGTACCCATCTGCCTTTTCAACTGTGATTGACCTTAAGGACTTTGGTGGAGAATATAACACAACGTCTGAGATTCTCTCCTTTTCACCTGGTGTCTCGATAAGAGATTTTGGTGGATTCGGTCAGCTGCAAACCCTCTCCATACGGGGGTCTTCAAATGACCAGGCCGTAATTCTACTTGACGGTGTAAGGCTGAACACTGCTCTTGGGGGTGTAGACCTGTCTACAATTCCCTTAGACTATGTAGATAGATTTGAAATAACAAGGGGTGGGTCATCTGCTCTTGTCGGCACGGATGCAATAGGTGGAGTAGTAAACATAATAACGAAGGGAACCGATAAACCGTTTACCAGTTCATCCTTAGCATACGGTTCGTTCAACACTTTTAATATAAATATTTCGAGAGCTCAAAAGTTTGGGAACCTGAGCTACTTCTTTTCCTTCACGCATGCCCAGAGCGAGGGGGATTTTAAATTCCAATCCGTAAATGATCTTATACTGACAAGGATAAACAATGAATTTCTTTCAGAAAGCTTTCTCGGAAAGGTTGACTACGATTTAAATGGTTGGAAAGTTGATTTCCTGGATGAACTCTTTTTTGATGATAAGGGTGTTCCCGGCCTTGGGGAGTTTCAGGAAGCTCATTCTAACCAGCAGGACATAATAAACCTGACGAGCATAAAATTATCGAAGGACAAGTTTTTAAGGGACGATTTCAAGTTTGAGACCGTCTTTTTTAACAGATTTAACAAACTGGAATTTACCAACCCGGATCCAACTCTTGGAGTTCCTATAGATACTTTGGAGAGAGACTTTGCCTTTGGAGTAGGTCCAAAGCTAACATGGTTTGCACCATTTAATCAAATTGTAACCTTTGCTACTGAGTTACAAGAAGAGATTCTAACTGATAAGGATTTTGGAGAGCCAAAGAGATTTACCTTTAGCGCGTTCCTCTCGGATGAAATTCATTTGTTTGACGATCTCCTACTTATAGAACCTATTGTCAGATATGACCTCATAAGAACATCAGCGGGAGAACAGGAAAATTTCTCTCCTGGGGTAATAGGCGGCTCAGGAGCTACGAACACAACCGAAAGTGAATTCTCTCCGAAGCTTGGGATTATTGTTTCTCCTTTCAGATTCCTCTCGGTAAAAGGAAATGTCGGAAGGTCCTTCAGAGCACCAAGCTTTCTTGAGCTTTTCTTTCCCAACGAGGGCTTTATAAGTGGAAATCCTCATCTTAAACCTGAAAGCTCTTTTGACTTTGATTTTGGTCTGGTGTTTTCACATCCACGTATCGGTTTTGAAATTGACTATTTCAGAAGTAGGATTGACGACCTGATTCTTTTCGTATTTGTGAGTGCAAATAGAATAGAGCCGTTAAATGTTGGAAATGTAACAGAGCAGGGAATTGAGACAAGCCTAGTCCTTAGACCACTTAGTTTTATAGAGTTGTTTGCCGGATATACGTTTCTTGATGGCAAACTCGAAGACACAGGGGCACAGCTTCCGGGAAGACCGAGAAATAAGTTCGACCTAAGAGGGGTTTTAAGACTTCGCTTCCTTACGCTTTTCTGGGAAACCCACTTTGTAGGTAAAATTCCGCTTACTCCTTTCCCAAGCTCGGCTACTACCGATGCGAGTACTGTGGATAACGTTGGGGGAACGGTGGAGTGGAGAAAAGTATTTCTTACACTCGAAATAAAAAATGTTTTTAACAACCTAGATGTGCGCAATGCACTTGATTTTCCTCTTCCTGGAAGAACGGTATTTTTAAAAGCGGGTTTGAGGTTCTGAGATTTGATTACGAATCGGCACAAATGAAAATAAATCGGGATGCAAGATACAGGATGCAGTATACAGAACACAGGATGGATGTAACTTTCGTGAATCATGAATCTTGCATCTTGTTTTAAATGTGTGGTTGAAAAAATCGGAAGGAGGAATTAGAGATGAGGCTATTCAAGACATTATTTATCTTCGGTTTTCTGGGATTTGTTCTTTGGGGATGCGGAGGAGGAGGAAGCGGTGGCGGGGGAGGAACGAGTTTTACACCAAGCGGCGGAATTATAGCAGTCGCGGAAAAAAGCGGTTCAAACGTTAAAATTAAGGTGGGTGGAACAAAGGGAGCCGCCCCGAGGGGAAGCACAGTTCAAGTTACGGACCTTAACACTCAGGCGACACAGACTACCACCGTTGCAGCCGACGGAAGTTTCGATCCTACTTTTACCGGAAATACAAGCGATATGTTTGAGGTTGTAGTATCTGAAAATGGTAATACTATCACCGACACAACCATTGGGGTCACGGTAATTTCTCAGGCTGTAAAGAGGAATTTAGCGCAGCTTGGGAGTTTTCCCACACAAATTGAAATTCATGGAAACAGGGCATATGTGGTTAATGGCGGCTCGGATAACGTCCAGGTCTTCGACTTAAACCAAGACCCACCGAAACAGGTAGGGCCTATAGTTTTACCACCCGGCTCCGATCCGAATGCAATTGCTTTTTTAAATGACACAGAGGCTTATGTATCTAATCTTACGGGACAGAGCGTTGCCCTGGTGAATGTGCAAACAGAACAGTGTGAACTCCTTATAGTTCGCTCCGACCACGTTCCATCCGATGCAAGCGTTTGCCAAAAGACTGTAGACACCAATTCTTTTGAAGACCCTTCCGGGATAGCGATAGTGAACGACAAGGTTTATGTAACAAACAGCAATCTTGATCAGTTCTTTCAACCGGCGGGAAAGGGTTTTGTAACTGTAATTGATACAAAAACAAATCAGATTAATACAATACAGCTTTCTGCAGAAAACGCCCAGGGGATCACGGTAGTCGGAAACAGAGTATATGCAGTAAGTGGGGGAAGTAGTTCCTTCGATACTAATTCGCATCTTACTACTCCTATTTCAAATGGAGCAGTGGGTGTGATTGACTCTACGACAGACAAAATAGTGGCTAATATCCCCATACCGCTAAACTCCGCTCTGCCGCTTGTTGGATTTCCGAATAAACTTGAGCCAACCCCGGACGGGAAGTTCGGCTACATAGGAAGCGGAACGGCGGGAGTCCTGTTTAAAGTAGATCTCGAAAGTAATACTCTTGTTAGAGGTGCGGATAATCCAATTATTGTAACATCGGCGCAAGTGCAGGACGCTACGTTTGATGTTGAAATTCGCGATGATGGGCTTGGCTTCATAGCGGTCTTTAACACAGACCGGATTGTGGTGTTTGATACAGCAACCGATATGATAAATCCATTTCCGTTTATAGCTCCATTTCCTGCGGGTCAGAAGGCTGACAATCCGAGCTCTCAATTCTTTGAAGGAATACAAGACATTGCGATAAGGCCCGGCAGGCCCGGCACCGATTTTCAGGGGGCAGATATATTCTTTATTACTGGGATTAGCGAGGAGCTAGGTTCGATTAACACGGTGCTTGTGCTTCCACCTGAGTAGGGGTTTGATTAATCAAATCCCTACGCGCTTGAATCTAACCCTAAAGTAGTTAAAGATATAGTTAGCGAAATAGAGGTTAGGGAGGTCGTCATGCGTATTTGTTCATTTCTTCCAAGTGCGACTGAGATTGTTTATGCATTGGGTTTAGAGGACAATTTAGTTGGAGTAACACACGAATGCGATTATCCGCCTGAGGCAAGGAGCAAACCCAGAGTTATTGGGAGTCTCATAAAGCCCGAAGAGTTGACGAGCGGTGAAATAGATAGTCTGGTAAGCGAAAACTATAAAGCCGGGAAAAGCACGTATATCGTAGATAGAGAAATTTTGATTAAAGCCAATCCAGATTTGATTTTAACTCAAGAGTTATGCGATGTTTGCGCTGTTTCGGGAAATGAAGTTGTAGAGGCGGTGAAGGTTTTGGGACACGAGCTTCAAATAATTTCCTTAGAACCTAAGACGCTGGATGGAATTCTCGATACGATCATGGTTGTCGGGGAAGCGACGAATAGAAAGGAGCGGGCGAAGGGGTTAATAGATAATCTTGAATCGAGGATCGAGGCGGTTCGGTTGCTTCTCCATGGGGAGAAAGACCGTCCGAGGGTTTTCTGTATGGAGTGGCTCGATCCGCCATATACGGCAGGGCACTGGATTCCTGAGATGGTAGGGATCGCGGGCGGCGAGTGCAGGCTTGGGAAAACCGGTGAGCCGTCTTTTCGAGTCTCATGGGATGAGATTTTAGACTTTGCTCCTCAGGTTGTAGTTCTTATGCCCTGTGGATTCAACATTGAAAGAATCCTTAGAGAGGTAGACGTTTTAACTTCAAACGAATATTGGTATCGGATTCCTGCCGTAAAAAAGGGGCACGTTTACCTGGCAGATGCAAATTCGTATTTTAGCAGGCCGGGACCAAGAGTTGTAGATGGCCTAGAAATACTGGCGAGGATATTACACCCTGAAACCTGCACGTATGAAATTCCCTACGACTCGGTGCTCAATCTCAGAAACTATATGCACCTTCAGGCCTTTTTAGGGTGATTAACTGATGTTCCGTACTGGGGTCGTTATTGAGCAAGAACTGTCGTTCCCGCATGTATTTGGCGGGAATCCAAATACGGATGTCCGATTTAAGGATTTCGGGCATGACAAGAGGTAAGACATGCGTAACACGAGTGATTAACAAGCTCTAATTGGATTTCTCAGGCGGTTCTTTGAGTAGGTGTTGGGCAAAAATGATCTTTTCGTTTTAAGGAATATAACTTTGAAAGAAAAGATACTCTTGTCATGGAGCGGTGGGAAAGATAGTTGCATGGCTCTCTATGAGATTCAGAAATCCAAAGATTACGAAACTGCCCTTTTAACTACGGTAACGGAAGGCTATGATAGAATCAGTATGCACGGCGTCCGTAGAACCTTACTCGAAAGGCAGGCAGAATCTTTGGGATTGCATCTTAGCAAGGTATACATCCCGAAAAAATCAACGCAAGAAGAGTATGAATTAAGGATGAAAGAGGCTCTTACGAACCATCAAAAAGAGGGCGTCAGTTCCGTAGCCTTTGGAGATATTTTCTTGGAGAATTTAAGGAAATATCGAGAAGAGAATCTATCCAGGATAGGAATGAAGGGGATTTTCCCAATATGGAGAAAAAATACGTCTGAGCTTATACAGAGGTTTATAGATTTGGGTTTTAAGGCGGTTGTCACCTGTGTTGATCCGAAAGCTCTCGATCCGTCATTCACCGGAAAGGTAATTGATGACGATTTTATCAGTCAACTTCCGGTCCAAGTTGATCCATGCGGCGAAAATGGAGAATTTCATTCTTTTGTATTCGATGGGCCAATTTTTGAAAAAGAAGTAAAGTTCTCTTTAGGTGAAGTGGTTTTAAGAGATTCTTTTTACTTCTGTGATTTATTGCCGGGTTAGTGAAAAGAGTTATTTAATACTATAGAGTCAAATAAGGAACTCAATGAAAAGAGTATTGCCAGTTTTCCTGCTCGCTTTTGTCTTGTTAGCGAAAGCCTCTTATCCAGCGGAGGGTTTTCCTAAGAGAATCATCTCTCTTTCTCCAAGTATAAATGAGATCATATACGGGCTTGGAGAATGGAAAAGCGTCGTCGGGGTCACTATCTATTCGGATTTCCCACCGGAAGTTAAAAATCTTCCTACAGTCGGCGGATGGATTAATCCAAATCTTGAGGCAATCGTTGCGCTTAGACCCGATTTAGTAATAATGATTAAAGACCAGGACAAAATCTTTGGCGACAAGATCAGAAAATTGAGGCTAAAGACACTCTCTGTAGAGAGCACGACAATTAAAGACATATCGGACTCAATACTAGAGATTGGAAAAGCCTTGGGAAAAGATAGTGGGGCCAGAGAAGTTACAGAAAACTTTAAATCCAGCCTTGATGAAATCGGAACAAAAGTTGTAGGCGTCCGTCCTAAGCGAGTCCTTCTTGTCGTAGGGAAGAATCCGGGAACGCTTGAAGACATATATGTCATATCCAGAAAGAGTTATATAAATGAAATTATAAACATTGCTGGAGGAGAAAATGTTGTAAAAAATGATGTGTTCTCTGTGAAGGTTTCAAAAGAATCAATTCTTTCTCTCAATCCCGAAGTCATAGTTGAGGTAAACCACGAAAGGATAAATAAAAACGAAACCCTGAAGGTTTGGGATGAACTTAAAGATGTCTCCGCCGTGAAAAACAAAGAGGTTTACATCCTGACGGACACGGCTCTACTTCATCCGAGTCAGAGAGCTGCCCAAGCTGCCAGAACCCTTGCCGAGATTTTGCATCCTGAGGTGTTTAGAATACAACCACAGAGAGCACAGAGAAAAGATTAAATAAATTTTTGTTTTTTCTCTCTGTGCACTCTGTGTTCTCTGTGACCAAAAATTATGTGAATATGGAAACGATAATTACAGGCGAAAATATCAGGTTTTCCTATGATGGAGTGGAGGTCTTAAAAGGAATTAATATCTCTATCGGCGGAGGAAAGATGATAGGACTTCTTGGCGCAAATGGTGCTGGAAAGTCCACGCTTCTTAAGATCCTCTGCGGAATTCTGAATCCAAAAAGCGGAAGGCTGTTTTATAAATCTGGAGAGGTAAGAAAGTTAGATAAGAAGGAATTGGCAAAAAAAATAGCCTACGTTCCTCAAAATTCAACCTTTGGTTTTCCCTTCACTGTTGCTGAAATTGTGCTTATGGGAAGAGCACCTTATATTGGAAGATTCGAATTTGAGAGGGAACGTGATTGGGAAGCTGCCTTTAACGCTATGGAAACTGTAGGGATTGTTCATCTCCAAGACCGGCTTGTCACAGAGATCTCAGGCGGGGAGAGACAGCTTGCATCTCTTGCACGCGCGCTTGCTCAAGAGCCTGAGATTATGGTTCTCGACGAGCCTGCAACGTTTCTCGATATAAAACACAAAACTGAAGTTATGAAGCTTCTAAACCGACTTAAAGAAGAGAGAAATATATCGGTTATTGCAGCAACACACGACATATTTTCTGCCCTGTTTTACTTTGATGAAATCGTAATGCTAAAAGACGGGAGGATATTTGCTGAAGGAATTACTGAGGAGATACTCAAAGAGGAGATTATTACCGCTGTCTATGGGATAGAGGTAAGCGTAAGAAGAGAAGATGGGAAGGTATTCATTCTACCTATGGAGTGATTCTTTGATAACACCATGAGCGCTAAGAAGAAACTTGTAATCTCATTTACCTTACTTTTTCTACTTTGGATTGTTGTTGCAGTCATAAGCGTATTTTCAGGAACTTATAAAGCAAATCCAATTAATGCACTTTTTTCTGGGGATGAACTATCAAGAACAATATATTTTCAGATTAGGATACCGAGAATGCTTATGGCGGCGGTCACAGGAGGAGTACTTGCAATCTCAGGCTCCTCGCTTCAGGCACTTTTTAGAAACCCTCTTGCCTGCCCTTTTACACTCGGCATTTCGGGTGGAGCATCGCTCGGCGCACTCATTGCTATAAGGCTGGGGCTTGCGGAGACGCTTCTTGGATTCTCATCTATTGAGATTTTCGCCTTTGTGTTTTCGATATTTACAATATTCTTTGTTTATTCGGTCTCTAAGGTGCGCGGAGTTGTATCCACGGGAAGGCTCCTCCTTGCAGGGGTTGTTGCGAATTTTCTCTATTCGGCATTGGTGCTCTTTATACAATTTTTCTCTGACTTTACCCAATCGCTTCAAACTGTAAGATGGATTATGGGAAGCCTTGATGTTGTTGGGTTTGATACAATCTGGAAAACACTCATTTTTGCCATTCCTGGATGTCTGATTCTCTTTTCCATAACAAAGAACATGAACCTGTTTGCCCTGGGAGACGACGTGGCCTCTTCGCTCGGAGTGAATGTGAACAGAATGGAGAAGACAATCTATTTTGCCACATCCCTTGCCGCAAGCGCAGTTATTTCGGCAACGGGTCCAATTGGGTTTGTGGGACTCATAATTCCCCATGTGCTCAGGATGATTATAGGAGTGGATAACCGAATCCTGCTTCCCTGTTCCTTTCTTCTTGGAGCATCATTTCTTACGGCTGCGGATACCGTATCCAGAACAATTCTCTCTCCCGTTGAAATTCCGGTTGGAATAATTACGGCTTCTTGCGGCGGTGTATTTTTTCTCTGGCTTCTTATGAGAATGAAAAGAGAAGTGATAGTTTAGAGGATAAAATCCATATTAATGTTTGTGTGGGGCGAACCTTGTCTGTCCTTAGTAGTGGGTTGATCGAACTATCAGGGGTGTTTGCCTAAAATGAGCGCTCAGGAATTGCTCCTACAGTGGACTTCCGTGTATAGTAATTGCACCTTACAACTTAGGGAAAATCATGGCTGCAAAAACATTATTTGATAAAATTTGGGACGCCCACGTGGTTTATGAGGAGCCGGGAAAACCCGTGCTTCTCTATATTGATCTTCATCTCGTCCATGAAGTTACTTCTCCTCAAGCCTTTGAAGGGCTTCGTCTCTCGGGAAGGAAGGTACGGAGACCCGATCTCACATTTGCGACGATGGATCATAACGTTCCGACAAGCGACAGGTCGCTTCCAATCGAGGACCCGATCTCGGCAAAGCAGATAGATACGCTCAGGAGAAACTGTAGAGAGTTCGGCATCACGCTTTTTGACCTCAAAAATCCCAATCAGGGAATTGTTCATGTAATCGGCCCCGAGCTTGGACTCACCAAACCCGGCATGACAATAGTCTGTGGAGACAGCCACACGTCTACTCATGGGGCTTTTGGAGCGCTTGCGTTTGGAATCGGAACGACTGAGGTAGAGCACGTGCTTGCCACGCAGTGTCTCTGGCAGAACCGCCCAAAGGTTTTTGAGGTACGGGTTGAAGGACACAAGGCGAAAGGAGTTACGGCCAAGGATATAATTCTGAGCATTATTGGCCATATTGGAACCGCGGGCGCGACGGGCACGGTGGTTGAATATAGAGGCGATGCGATAGAGGCTCTGTCTATGGAAGAGAGAATGACGATTTGTAATATGTCCATTGAAGCCGGGGCGCGTGCGGGAATGATTGCTCCGGATGAGAAAACGTTTGAATATTTGGAAGGAAGGCGGTACGTCCCAAAAGGAAAGGATTTTGAGAAGGCTCTTGAGATGTGGAGGGAACTCAGGACGGATGATGGAGCGAATTTTGATAAGAAAGTCGTGCTCAATGCATCTCGAATGGCTCCTCAGGTCAGTTGGGGAACGAGTCCCGGAATGGTTACAGACGTAACCGGAGTTGTGCCTGATCCCCAGTCTTTCCCGAATACCAACGATCAAAAGGCTGCCAGGCAGGCACTCGAATATATGGAACTCGCTCCGGGGATGCCCATTCAGAAGATTAAGTTGGATAGAGTTTTCATCGGTTCATGCACGAATTCCAGAATCGAGGATTTAACCGCCGCCGCGCATGTAGTGGAGGGAAAAAAGGTAGCCCCACATGTGCGCGCAATGGTTGTGCCCGGCTCTCAATTGGTAAAGCTCCGGGCTGAAGAACTCGGACTCGATAGGATTTTCAAAGAGGCCGGATTTGAGTGGCGTGAATCCGGATGCAGTATGTGTTTGGGTATGAATCCTGACATACTTGCTCCAGGCGAGCGGTGTGCAAGCACATCAAACAGGAATTTCGAAGGCCGCCAGGGAAAAGGCGGAAGAACCCATCTCGTAAGTCCAATTATGGCAGCGGCGGCGGCAGTAGAAGGACATTTTGTGGACATCCGTGAATGGAAACTGGACGAGTAAGCCTTTGAAAAAAGAAATTAGCCACTCTGTGGCTAAAGAGGGGTTAAAATGGAACAGTTTAAAACGTTTACCGGAGTTGTTGCTCCTTTGGATAGAGTGAACATTGATACTGATCAAATTATTCCTAAGCAGTTTCTAAAGCGGATTGAGCGCACAGGGTTTGGAGAGTTTCTTTTCTATGATTGGCGATATACAGAGGATGGAAAACCAAATCCTGGATTTGTCTTAAATAATCGGCGTTACAAAGACGCCACAATTCTTCTTACCCGAAATAATTTTGGCTGTGGAAGCTCTCGCGAGCACGCCCCATGGGCACTTAAAGATTACGGTTTTCGCGTAATCATCGCGCCTTCGTTTGCCGATATATTTTTTAATAACTGTTTTAAGAATGATATGCTTCCTATAGCTCTTCCGGAAGATACTGTGGAAAAACTCTTCCAGAAGGTTCTCTCTAATGAGGGTTGTCACCTTACGGTGGATTTGGAATCCCAGACGCTCAGAGATGATGATGGCTGGACTGTTTCGTTTGAAGTAGACCCATTTAAGAAAAAGTGCCTAATTGAGGGCCTAGATGATATTGCTCTTACGCTCCAGCATGAGGATAAAATTAGAGCTTATGAGGGGCACATGGCTAGGCCGCTTAGATAAAATCAATAGAGGTCTCTTTTTGTGTACACCTATTCCCCCACCTTAATCCTCCTCCGATGGGGGAGGAAATATCAGTTGGTTTTCTCTTGCTTTTATTGTTAACTCTCTGGAATCCTTCAAGTCTTTCGTCGAATTCACATTATTATGGTGAACCCGATTGCCCTGGTTTTTAACAGAATGGGAATAATCTGTAAACCATGCGCTGTTAGCTATCCGTTAAACCTATTCATGCCTCAGCGCTTCAATGGGGTCAAGCCTCGACGCCTTGTTTGCGGGATAGAATCC
>JBLNAE010000150.1:0-14140 GCA_050259195.1 Ignavibacteriales bacterium | reverse complement strand
TTACAAGGGCCAGGAAAGAAATTGATTGGATGATTATCAAAGACACATTCCGAAAAAATAGAGTGGTGGTAATAACACCAAGCCAGGAATACAACTTTGAGGATGAGGACCAGGAGTTCATTTCAGACCTGTTTAGCAGGATCTCCACTTATGAAAAGAAGAAAATCCTTAGAAGGATGCTCAGAGGTAAAAGGGAGAATGCCAAGGGAGGGAAATTCTTAGGCGGAATAGCGCCTTTTGGTTATACCTGGAATGAAAATACCAAACAATATGAAATAATAGAAGCAGAGGCTGAAGTCATAAGGTTGATATTTAGTCTTTGCTTAGAGGGAATGAGCGTTAAAAAGATACGAGACCATTTAAATTCTTTGGGCCATGGTACTCCTCTAAAACTCAGAGGATGCAAATCTAATGGAAAAGCTATTGGGAAATGGGCTACTTCGACTATTACAAAAGTGCTTACAAGCTCCAAGTATATAGGTGAATTCGAAAGGTGGAGACAAAAGCTGGTTGATAGAAATGTCCGCATTCTAAGACCGGAAGACGAATGGATAATCTCTGAAATCCCACCGATTATAACAAAAGAGGTTTTTGAATTAGCCCAGGAGTCATTAAAGAGTAGAAAGGTGTTATCAACGAGAAATTCCAAGATGAATTATCTTCCGGGGGGCTGCTTTATTGCGAGGCATGCGGTTGCAAAATGACCGGGGAATACCGCAAATCTACGAGAAAGGACGGTGTGGAGTATACGTATTACTACTGTTTTAATAGCAGACATAAGCATTTGAATAAGGATTGTCCTATAAAAGGTGTTATAGCCGGCGATATAGAAAACTCAGTTTGGGAAGAAATTAAAGGTCTGCTTAAAACACCCGCGCTGCTCAGGGAGGCTATTCTCAAATCCGAGTCTATAGATTCTTCGGAAGAAAACATAGAGGAGCTAACCAAACTGCTCGAGAATGAAGAAACCGAAGAGGAAAGATTGCTCGACCTATACCAGATAGGCAAGTTTGATATGGAGAGATTAAATAGCAGAATGGAGAAGCTAAGAAAGGAAAAAGAGACCGTTAGAAAGAACATAGAAGCGCTTAAGGATAGAAATAAGCTGGCTACCCGATTAAGGACTATAAATGAGTTAAGGATAGAGCTGAAAGCCGATATAGACTCATTCGACTATGAGAAGAAGCGCAAGGTCTTAAAGACCCTGCTTTGGGGCAAGCCCGGCGTGGGAGTATTCATAAAGCCTGACTATTCAGTTGATATACGCGGCCTTGTGGATTTCACAAAGTTGAATGGTATTGATAAGATAGATAGAGCAGTTGGAATAGAAACCATATCGTCTTAGCCGGGGAGATTACAAAGAGCACGGAGAAAAATTCAGTATGATATTATCGGATTTTCAGTTATTCTATTAAAATAGGGAGAATATGGATGATTTCTCGAATAGTTTTTCTCACTACCTTGTTTATATCTTTATCGAGCGGCGCGCGGGCGGGATGGATAATACAACAGGTAATCTCTAGCACGTCTCCTCAAGGGCCGGCAAATCAGAGAATATATTCCACAAACTACTTCTCGAAGGACAGATTTAAAGCCGTTCAGGATAGCTCAATTTTAATTATAAACTACAATACTGGTCGGATATCCGTATCTGATCGCGCTAGAAAACTCTACTGGGGCGGGACAATTGACGAGTACATAAATGGAATTAGAGACTCTATGGCTCAGGCAAAGAGAGATATGGAAGCATCCATGAAAAACATGCCGCCTGAGCAGAGAAGGGCGGTAGAAGAGGAAATGAGAAAGTCTAGAGGGCCGACCAAAGTAGGGCGAGTAAGTATTGAAAAGACATCTGACAGGCAAACCATAGCGGGTTATAGAGCGACTAAGTACAATGTTTATTTAGATGAAAACAGCCATCAGGAAATTTGGATTTCAGAGGATTTGGATATATCCAAAGACATGGATATGAAAAATATACAGGATTTTCAAAATAGGATTAGTGGAGCTGTAGGCTCTGTTTACTCTGACCAGGCCGCTGGTGTAGAGAGGAGTTCTGAATATCAGAGCTTATTTGAAAAAGGGTATCCTCTTAAAATAGTCCATGTTGTTGGGCAAAGCAGGGGCACCATTGTGGTTACGGATGTGAGGGAGACAGATCTCGCTGATAGAGAGTTTGAGGTACCGGAGGGTTATAGGAGAACAACCCTCCAAGAAGTAATCAGAACAAGCGGGAGCGGAGAGGGTCGGTGATGTCTCTATATGCAGGATTATGCCGCCTACCATATAAAGCAAAAAGTAGTTGAACTAAAATCTTCTTGAATCTTAAATAGCATACGGTTTATCTAATAAAGGTTGAAGAGAGTTTATTAGCTTGAAAATTGCCTGCCTAAATGTAATATAAATTGAAAATTCAGCCGAAAAAGGGTTAGGGATGAGTGAATCCTTATTGAGTAAAAGTTATAAGGTTGCGATAATCGGTTCGGGACCTGCTGGTCTTACGGCGGCTCTCTATGCCGCCAGAGCGAACTTGGAGCCGATCGTTTTTGAGGGTATACAGGCTGGAGGTCAGCTTACGTTGACGACTGCTGTTGAAAACTATCCCGGTTTTCCTGATGGGATTATGGGTCCCGAGTTAATGGATTTAATGAGAAAGCAGGCTCAGAGGTTTGGGGCGAGGTGCATCTTAGCTGAAGTAACCTCTGTAGACCTATCGAAGAGGCCTTTCAAGGTGGTAGCGGGAGAGGCGATTTTAGAGGCTGAGGCCTTGATAATTGCCTCCGGAGCGTCCGCAAAGCTCCTTGGGATCGATTCGGAAAGAAGGCTCCTGGGATACGGGGTTTCTACATGCGCCACGTGCGATGGTTTTTTCTTCAAGGGTAAGGAATTGGTTGTTGTGGGCGGCGGTGATACGGCGATGGAGGACGCGATATTTCTCACAAAATTTGCTATAAAAGTAAATGTTGTTCACAGAAGGGATACATTGAGGGCGTCAAAGATTATGCAGGAAAGAGCATTCAAGAATAAGAAGATAGATTTCATCTGGGATTCCATGGTTGAAGAAATATTGGGCGATAAGGAAAAAGGGGTAAAGGGGGTCAGGATTAAAAACTTAAAAACCGGAGAAACCTGGCAGAAAGAATGCCAGGGGGTTTTTGTTGCTATTGGGCATACGCCGAATGCAAAGCTCTTCGAAGGACAGATTAAAATGGATAATGCCGGGTATATAATCACAAAGGACGGTACCACCGAGACGAGTGTTCCCGGAGTGTTTGCGGCGGGAGACGTTCAAGACCATAGGTATCGCCAGGCTATAACAGCCGCCGGAACGGGGTGTATGGCTGCAATGGATGCTGAAAAATTCCTTGAAGAACACAGGTGATTTAAGAGGTAAAGCTCTCTTAGTCCCGCTCATCAAGAAATATATCGGGGGAAAGAGCCGTAAGAGAGTTCCGTTTCTGATTTTTATTTATCTTTTTTCAAATTAGCTTTTCTGCCCAATTGATGTTATTTGACAAAAACTATGGCTTCAGTTAAAGAAGTTTATCTACCGTGATATTGGAGGGTCAAAATTAATACTTTAAACATAGTAAGAGAAAAACTCTTGGAGAGAGAAAAACCTATTACTTTTGATGAAGCCATTGAGCTTACTCAAATTCCCAAGGAGCAGGTTCCCGATCTTATTGCGCTTGCGAGGAAAGTCACCTTGAAGTACAAGGGAGACGGGGTATTTCTGCGCTCTATCATAAGCGCACAGACCGGAAACTGTCCTGAGGACTGCGCGTTTTGTTCTCAATCTACCTATTTTGATACTCAAATAAATGCCCATCCACTCATGACGGCGGAGATGATACTTAAAGCCGCAAAGCAGGCTGAAAGGTTGGGCGCGATGGATTTTTGTATAGTCATAAGCGCCAAAGGGCCGACGCCGAGAATCTTTAAAAAGGTTCTCGAGGCCGTGGATCTGTTGAGAGAAGAAACAAACCTAAAAATCGGATGCTCCCTTGGACAGCTTACCGAGGAACAGGCATTCGCGCTTAAAGAACACGGGGTGTGGCGTTACAACCATAATCTTGAGACATGCCGCAGCTATTTCCCGAGTATTTGCACAACCCATACTTATGACGATAGGGTGAGAACCGCGAGGCTCGTTAAAAAGGCTGGCATGAACCTTTGCTCAGGTGGCATTTTGGGAATGGGCGAGTCTGTGAGGCAGAGGATTGAGCTTGCTTTTGAGATTAGAGAGCTTGATCCAAGCTGGGTGCCTATAAATTTTCTCAATCCAAGACCGGGAACCCCTTTTGGAGACACGCCCTTGGTGCCTCCGTTTGAGGCGGTAAAGACAATATCAATTTTCAGATTGGTACTTCCTGATAAAATCCTTATGACTGCCGGTGGCAGGGAAGTTACTCTTCGAGACCTTCAGGCAATGGGACTCTTAGCCGGGGCAAACGCCATGATTCTTGGCAATTATCTTACAACGCCTGGTCGCCCTCCGGAGGAAGATTTACGGATGCTGGATGACCTTCAGATGCCTGTAAGAAAAGATGTTTAGGAAAAGGATGCATGATTTACGTTGCATCGTACATCTTGTAATGTGTATCCTGAATCGTGCATCGTGTATCATTATCCCCCAATAAAATGACCGACCGAACAAAAAAACTTGCAGAATTTGACCGCAATTTCATCTGGCATCCGTTCACACAGATGAAAGAGTACGAAGAACAGGAGCCAATTGTTATTGAGGAAGGCGATGGCGTTTACCTTATTGATACAGAGGGGCGAAGATATATAGACGGTGTATCGTCGCTCTGGGTTACGATTCACGGCCATCGGGTTCCTGAGATTGATAGGGCAATTAAAGAACAGGTAGAGAAGATCGGACATAGTACGCTTCTTGGGATTACAAACACCGCAGCAGCAGAACTCGCAAAGGAATTAATCGAGATTTGCCCTGAAGGGCTAACAAAGGTTTTCTACTCAGGCGATGGCGCAAGCGCGGTTGAGGTTGCGCTTAAGATGGCTTTTCAGTACTGGCGACACAAGGGAAAACCGGAAAAGACAAAATTCGTTTCGTTAGAGAACGGGTATCACGGGGATACGCTTGGCGCAGTATCCGTTGGCGGAATTGATCTGTTTCATGCTGTGTATAAACCGCTTCTTTTTGAAACCTATAAGGCCCCATCATATTATTGCTACCGATGCTCGCTCCGAAAGACTTATCCTTCATGTGAAATTGCATGCGCAAAAGAGGTCGAGAAGATACTTGAAAAACATCACGAGGAAATCGCAGCGGTGATATTTGAACCATACGTTCAGGCGGCTGGCGGAATGATTGTTTCTCCTCCGGGTTATATTGAGCAGATACGGGAGTACTGCGATAAATACGATGTGATTATGATTCTCGATGAAGTTGCCACCGGCTTTGGAAGGACTGGAAGGATGTTTGCGTGCGAGCATGAAAATATAACGCCCGACATCATGGTTCTTGGAAAAGGTATGACGGGCGGATACCTTCCTCTTTCTGCGACAATTGTAACCCAGAGGATATACGATGCCTTCCTTGGCGAGTATGACGAATTTAAGACCTTCTTTCACGGTCACAGCTATTCGGGAAATCCCATTTCCTGCGCTGCGGCTTTAGGAAACTTGGAGGTTTTTAAGAAGGATAACACTCTTGAGAAGTTACAGGAAAAGATAGAATTTTTAGAGCGGGAACTACAGGAATTTAAGGGTCTTGAGCATGTAGGAGATGTAAGAAACAAAGGGTTGATGGTGGGAATAGAGCTTGTAGGGGACAAAGGAACAAAAGCACCGTATCCGCTCAATATGAAGATGGGATGGAGGGTTGCCGGATTTGCAATGCAGGGAGAGGTGCTCATTCGTCCACTTGGAAATGTAGTTATCCTTATGCCGCCTATTGGAATTTCAATAAAGGACTTAAAAAAGCTCCTTGACGTGACCTATAGAGCAATCAAGAAAGCGACAGAATAATGTAGGGGCAATCCTTGTGATTGCCCCAATAACGGGCGAATACAAGATTCGCCCCTACAATAAATAAATCCCTAAATAAACATGAAAGACCCACTCCATTGGATTGAGGAAGAGTTAAAACTAATTCATGATAAGAAACTATTTCGGGTTCTTACAGAAATTCAAAGCGGGCAATCCCCAGAGATAGTTATTGAAGGAAAGCGTTATATTCTCCTTGCTTCAAATAGTTACCTCGGTTTGACAACCGACCCAAAGGTAAAAGAGGCCGCTCAAAAGGCTCTGGAAAAATACGGAACTGGTTCGGGCGGCTCGCGTCTTGTAAGCGGAAGCACTGATCTTCATAGAGAGTTAGAAGAAAGAATAGCAGCCTTTAAGAAAACGGGGGCTGCCATACTCTTTAGCTCCGGTTATTTGGCGAATATAGGCGCTATTTCTGCTCTGGTCGGGCCGGGGGATGTAATCTATAGCGATGAGCTTAATCACGCGTCCATTATTGACGGATGCCGACTCTCTCATGCCGAAATAAAGAAATACAAACACCGCGATGCGGAGCACTTAAATTCTCTCCTTGCTCAAAATAGGTCGAGAAGTAAAAAGTTGATATTGACGGACACGGTTTTCAGTATGGATGGAGACCTGGCGCCCCTTCCTGATCTAATCGAAATCTCCGAGAGATACGGATGTATGCTTATGATTGACGAGGCACACGCGACCGGAGTTTTGGGAAGGAGAGGGAGCGGGTCTACGGAACACTTTGGCGTAGAAGACCAGGTTCCGATAGTTATGGGAACGCTTTCAAAAGCCGTTGGGTCTCTTGGAGGATACGTCGCAGGGAGCAGAAAACTGATTGACTTTCTCAGGAACAGGGCGCGGACTTACATATTTGACACCTCACTTCCGGCAAGTTCCCTTGCCGCATCCCTGGCTGCGATTGACACTATTGAGTTTGAGCCTGAGAGAAGAGAATATCTCTGGCGTCTGATAAATGGGTTTAAATCAGGGCTTGAAAATATCGGACTCCAAATCCTCCCTTCTTATTCTGCTGTCATTCCGGTTCTTATCGGTGAAGCTCAGCCGACATTGGATTTTGCGCGGTTGCTTCGGGAGAATGGGGTTTTTACCCCCGCCGTCCGTCCGCCTTCAGTTCCTCCCGGAAAGTGCCGCATACGCGCAACCCTTATGGCAACGCACAAAGAAGAGCATATAAAGCTTGCACTCCAGGCATTTAAAACGGCACGCGATTTGATTTAGTTTTACACAAGAAACTTTTCTACCTACCAACAAACTTCGGATTTCTTTTTTCAAGAAATGCCCGCGTTCCTTCCTTGCAATCTTGGGTTGCAAACATCTCGCCCTGGGAATCACACTCAAGCCTCATGGTTTCTGAAAAAGATAGATCAAAACCTTCGTTGATGCACTTTTTAATCTTTCCAATGGCAAAAGTTGCTCCATTTGCAATAGAGCGCGCATAATCCATCGCCTTTGACATTACCTGTTCTTGAGGAAATATCTCATCAACCAGTCCAATCGCTTTGGCTTCTTCGGCATTTAAAAGGGTTCCTCTAACCATTAAATCCAGAGCCTTGGATTTTCCAACAAGGCGCGGGAGCCTGTATGTTGTTCCCCAGGCGGGCATAAGTCCGAGCTTTACTTCCGGAAGCCCGATTTTCCCTTCGCCTATCGCCATGAATCTTCTATCGCATGCAAGCGCAAACTCCATTGCCCCTCCCATGCAATGGCCCTCTATCACGGCAATCGCTATCTTGGGTGTGTTTTCCATTTTCTGAAAAGCCCTCTGCCCCACTTCGACCAATTCTCTGAGATAGCTCCACTCGCTGCTGCTAATCAAACCTATATCGGCACCGGCGGAGAATATTTTTTTGTTCCCCGCAACGATCATGGCTCTTATGCTCTCTCTTTTTGCAATCTCATCTAAAAGCGCGTCAAACTCCTTGGTCATATCGAGATTAAAGGCATTGACAGGAGGGCGGCTTAAACGGACAACACCAACTGAGTCTTCCTCGTAGAGTTCAAAGAATCTATAGCTCATAAGAATCTCCTTTGAAATTTTAAAATTAGGGTTTAAAGTGTGGCTATTAATCTACCTAATGATTTTCCTGAAACAAACCTTTTAAGAAGCGAGAGGATAGCAGTTTGGGTTGAACCATTATTCCGAAATCAGGACAAGCGCTCCCGTATATGTGAAGAGATAGTTCGTTCCTTTCAGTGGGGTGAGTTCTGAGTTTCCAAAAAACCCTATAATTGGAACATCCCCAAGAAGGTGGTTGATGTAAGCAGTGTCAATCCCCTGATAGCCATAGAGGGATGAGCCTCTTGCGCAGCAATTAAAATAGAGACCGAACTTAAACGGCTTATCCGATTCTTTTGAGGGTGCCAAACGCTCAACCATCTGTTTTAAGTCCTCGCGTGCCAATATGGGATGGCGCACAGCAAACGTCATAATCTGTCCTTCTTTTACGTTTGCGGCTACTGATATTAGTCCGGTTTCGGGAATGATTCCCATAAGGTTTCTGACCAGATACTCGCCGTTTGCTATCTCTGTTTGAGATGGGTCGGGAGGGAGTCCTATAAACAGAAGACGCGTCAATTCCCTTCCACTTTCTAGAATTCTTAGAGGAACCTGCTTCTTTAAAACCTCAAAAGCGGGCTGTCCGTCGAGTTCAAAGATGATGTTATTCGCGGCTTTTGTAATAATACACGGCACTCCAACGGGCTCACATCCTTGAGTGATTCCGATTTTATGGGTAAAGGAGTCATGAACCATAAGTCCCGAGACGGCTCTTGATGCAACAGTGTCACCGCGGAACTCATAAGCTTCACTCATGGCCGGGTGCTCAGAGGCTGATGCACCGACTATTGGTATATTCCCTAGTCGGGATTCAATCCCTCTGCAGAGAAGCTCCGGATGAATGTAGAACGGGTCGGGAAGAAGCGTAAGGAGCCTATTTTCTCCTTTGCTGAGAGCCATCCGCATATGCTCTCCAATCTCAATTCCGGCTTTCATCCCTCCGTCTTCTGTGTGGTGAGCGAGAAAAGAGTCGGCATGCATACTGTCTGAAGAAACTGCCAGAACGGCTATGCCCGGACTCGCTTCTACCTCTCCAAAATTTGTGAGCATTCCAATAGCGCTGCATCCTGCAACGTTTGTAGTTTGAGTTGTTTTGCATACCGATTTTAATATATCTTTGTAATTGCCTCGGTGGGGAAACGTGCAGAAAAGAAGAGCCCAATCGGCTTCCGTTAAACCTCCGCCCTCCATAGCTTGAGAAGCTGCTTCTCTGGTTGCCTCTTCACTGTTTTCATTAACGGAATATCCAACCCCCGCCTTTATCATGAGCTTTTTCCTTAAACGTAACCTAGATTCTACTCATTAATTTTCTACAGATTATACCATAATCGGTGGAATCGCTCCGAATACGAATATCCAACTTCATACCAAGCGTAAAATGTCATTCTATTGACCATTGGTCTTTAAACCTGACGTATTTTGCATACCACATTGATGCATTCTTGGCATCTATATTCCTATGTGCTTGAAAACACTTGGGTTGTAATTGAATTTAGAATCGGCACGAAATTTGCAAGTCTAAGGGTTAAGTAAAAGCGAAAAATGGCGATAAATATAAATAGGAGGTAATTGAAAATGACAATAACGATAACTCCTTTCACAATCAATCCAGACTGTAGCTTTGTGGCACCGCTAGAGGGGTATGAAAGAGAAGAGGGTGTTAGAAAGGACTACTTACCAATTACCTATTGGGGAATTTATCTCAACGACAAATACATATCTTACACATCAAGTAAGGAATTGGCTGAAAAGACAAAGGCATGGTTGGAGAAGTGGTTTAAAGACAGGCTTTAAGAAAAATATTGAAACCAGAGGATATTGAGAGAAAAATTTCTCGGTCCGTAAATTGCACTCGATTTGGGTGTAAATAAATGGGATTAAGTATGCAAAATACTACAATAGGAGGAAGTAAAATGAAAAACTTTTTCTATCTGTTTTTATAGCGGCAGCAGTTGTATTTGCTGCTGTAAACTCATTTGCTGACAGTCATCGAGCCGATGATTATCATGCGATTAAGATCACGGAGTGGTCTTTTTATGCAGCATGGGGTATGTCTACCATCATGTTACAATTGAGAACACGAGTGATACGGCCTACAAGGATGTTAGAGTAAAAGTGGGCTATTATCTGTCTTACTATCCAACAAAATCGAGTGTGGCAATGCTGGTTCTACCTGTAACTATACCTCCTCATAGTAAGAAAATGTATCTGGAAGGGGGAGTTTCCAGCCTGATAGTGAATCCCGATGGGATGTACGGCATGCATCTTATGGATGGAGACATAGAGGTTGTGGGAGCTATTCCTGTAACAGCAGAGACTGGTCACAAGTATAGTTCGATAAATAGTTGATGCCCGTTAAAAGGGCTATTTATCCACCTTTTCAATTCTAAAGGCTCCGAAATAGAAGAGGTAAGAGAGTATGAGTCCTACGACAAATCCCACGGCTGTAGATGAAAGCGCGATTATGGCTGCCGTTGTCATTATCATAACGAAGTGATCTGTTCTAGTTTTAATGTCTTTTGTAACAAGGGCAAGCTCCATACCTGAAAAGATAAGGAGCACTCCAAGCACGCTCATTGGATAGAGGGCAAGGATTCTCAGGGCTGCCCCTCCTAGAAAAAGTCCAAGAAGGATTTTGATCACGCCCAAAAATACGACGCTCCCTCCGGTCCTCGCTCCAAATCTGTACTGTCCTGCAAGTCCTCCTGATCCATGACACATTGGCATCGCTCCAAACCAACATCCGATAAGATTCATCAGTCCCACACTGATTGAGACTTCTCTTGTGCCCGCGCCATTACTCGGGAATAAATCCCAGGAAAGTGCACAGACTGCGATTACGGAATTTAGAGTCGTAAGGGGTATTTGGGGAATTGCGGCTTTCAGGGTTCCGTTAACAAAATCGCTCCAACTTAGATTGACAAAGTGTGGAATATAAACGTCGAATTTTAGGCTGCTTAATGAATTTGGCGATTTTAAGAAGAGAAACAAAAGCCCAATCGCAAATACTACTATTGCTCCGGGGATTCTCCTACTGAAAAAAAGGAGCAAGACAAGCGCCCCGGAGAATATTCCTACGGATATGCTGTCGTATCCAAAGAAATGCTTTGTACCTAGAACCATTGAGAACCCCTTCATTAAGAGCTGAAGACCGATTCCGAGCTGCAAGCCTCTTATTACGCTAAGCGGAATTATTCGGTTAAATAACTCAATAATTCTTGTTACTCCAAAAATGAAAATTATGAGTCCCGTCACGATTCCGGCGGAAAGAATCTCATTCGTTGTAAGCCCCTGGCTTATGGCAACAGTGGCAATCGCCTTCATGGGCTGCACCGCCATGGGGATTCCAAATGTTATTCCTGTTATGACATTGAATATGCCTGCAAAAAAAAGTGCGCTGGCAATATTTAGCCCATTTAGGGAGACCATTCCAACAAGGAGCGGAATAAAAGTCCCCATATCGCCTACTGAACCGGAGATTTCCTGGCGATTAATGCGGAGTGATTTTATGTTTTTGTAGAGCCTATTGAACCAAGGGATAAAAAAGTTCTCAGAAACTTTGTTCCCTTGGGAAATTTGGGTTTCGGATATGTCTTTAGTGGTTTGGGTAGGCGGCATACAATATCCTTGTGCTGTTTACCCTCCGCTTACAGGGGGGATAAATGCTACCTCATCGCCTTCTTTCAGTTCTCTGTCTTCTTCTACGTATTCTCCATTTACTGCAAAGAGTATGCGGAAGTTTTTATTTCCAGGAATTTTGTGTTTGAACCTATCCCAAAGATCGCTGACCTTTTCTCCATCTTGAATGTCAATTTCTTCCTCTTCCAGTCCTAGAGTTTCTCTTAAATATGCAAAAAGCTTCAGTTTGACTTTCATCTCAATCCTCAGAAATAAATATACATGATTGGATGTTTTTTCAGAGTGAATTGATTCACTTCGGTGTTTGTGATATTTTGGAGATGAGTATAGAGGTTGCGGTTGGTTATGTGAGTTCTGAAAAGCCATCGCGAGGAGCAAGTGAAAGAAGCAACCCTCTGAGATTGCTTCACTTCGTTCGCAATGACAAATTGTAGGCGAATCTTGTATTCGCCCTGAAGGAATAATGGGCAACCGCAAGGAATAATGAACAAAGAAAATACTAAGGAGCCAAGAACAAAGGTTCTAAATGGTCTAAAGAGCAGAGACGTTCTGAGCCTCATAGAGGCTCTTGAAGGCGTGAAGCTCGATTTTGACCATCTCTATTACTACGAGCACACAGGTCTTATAATACCGAGCATCAGAAGTTCTCAGGGAAGGGGGGTTCCAAAACTCTACTCTGTAGGGGATTTTATAATTCTCAGGTGGCTCGTCTCGCTCCATAAGCAAGGGCTTTCTGTTCAGCGTTTTCGAGGCGTGGTTGAATTCCTAAAGGGAAAAATGCCCGAAGCCATTAAAAATCCTCAGAACTGGGTCTTAATTACAGACGGCGAATCGGTTCAGTTCTTCGACAAGGTTTCAACGCAGGCGCTAGACGTGCTTAAAGACACGGGTCAGTACCTCTTCGTCTTTCCCGTTGGAAAAATGATTGAGCAAAGCGAAGAAGTAATAAGAAAGCTTGGGATGGATAGATATTTGAGCATTACTTGACTTTCCTATATAACCGCAACATCAACAGCTACTTAGCATAATCCGAATCTTCATTGGTAGCTAAATTGGTAGCAAAACTTCTATAATTCGCTAAGTCATCCATAGCCCTCTTAACGGATTCCCTGGGGTGAACATACCTCATGCTCATGTTGACGCTTGAATGTCCCAATGCCTTAGAAATAGTTGATATATCCTTTCCCATTTCAGCTAATCTGGTTCCGCAAGTATGCCTGAGACAATGAAACGATAATCCTTGAATTCCTAATTTTTTACATAACCTGGTAAACCTTGTTGTTATCCCGCTTATAGTTAGGTTAATAACTTCCGGTAAGACATATTCGCTATTACCGCCCCTTAGCTTAGCTTCTAGTAGCACCTTTCTAACAATGGGGTTCATGGGTATAAGATGGGTTTTCTTATTCTTTGAATAGGCAGCTTCTATGGTTATTGTATTTGAGTTAAAGTCAACGCATGTCCATTTAAGGGTTCTAATCGAATTCAACCTGAGTCCTGAATATATCGCAATCTGTATCATGCTCTTTAGTGGCTCTTTGGCATTGGCTATAAGTAAATCCTCTTCTTCCAGGGTTAACACTCTAGTTTTTTGGTTATTTATCGGCAAGAGCCCGGCAATTGATACCGGATTGTTAGCATAAAACTTATCGCATCTCTTAGCATAGTTGAACAGGTGTCGAACAAAACCTAACGTTTTATCTATGGTTGCCGGTTTCTTGCCTTCTTGAGTTTTAATCCGTTTGTAACCCTCAATATCAGCCGACTTTATCTCTGATAACTTCTTGCCCCCGAATAAAACAGCAAATCTCTTTACGCAATCCTCAGCTTGTTTTCACGCCCTATTCTGCTTTATATCTCTCACGTATGAGACAAACTCAGGGATAAAATCATTGAAAGTAGGAATATCCTGGAACATATCCCACTGACCTAATTTAACCTTACGTTTTAACTCGTGCTCTACCTGTCTGGCCATAGCCTTTGTCACTATTCCCTTCTTGCCTACAGACCGCTTTAGTTTCTTTCCATTGGGCAAAGGGACCTCTGCATACCAATAGCTATTCCTTTCGTATACTGCCACGATTATTTACCTCCTTTTTTGGTTTTTTTATATCTCTCACGTCTGTTTTGTCTTCTTTCTTCAGCGTGTCGGGCATAATCCGCCAGCTTCCTACATCTGTCGCTACAATATTTAGCAAGCTTGCTGCCCTCAAAGGTTTTACCGCAACGAAGGCAATGTCTTTTGAAAACCCAAACGTGCCTTGTTACGGCAATTAACCTTTTTGTTTTCATATGCCTAGTAGTCAGGTAACTTGAAGATGATGGCATTAGCGCCGTTCTATGGTTCGACAAGCTCACCACGAACGGCTTGACTCAAATACCGTTCACCCTGAGCCTGTCAAAGGGTGTATTTGCTTG
>JBLNAE010000149.1:0-11051 GCA_050259195.1 Ignavibacteriales bacterium | reverse complement strand
AGCCGCATAGAAGCTGTAGGAAGCCCATTATTGGGAGTTTTTGGGCGGGGGCTATCTGCCCCCTAGTCATAGATTAGTGGGCTAAAATCCCCGTTTAATGGAACGGATGCTCGCAACAATTTTCGGGGTATCCATCAATTTGCGATTCTGGCTCTATAAAGGAGAGGCATGAATACATCCTGGTTGTAGGTTTCTGGATATGAAGGTCATGCATCCAGTGGGTGTTCTTTATTGTAGGCATCTATAAAAGATTGATGAGGAGAGAAAAAGTGCCTTGCGTGTGTGGTATATGGTGGCTTTTGTTCTGATACCTCTGCATCATCTCCAAAGAAGATACTTACTATATCATGTGCAAGTTTATTCTTTATTTTGGTTTTGTCGAGGTATGACATAGAAAGATGCCATGCATAGATGTCTTTGCCTATTTTCTCTAAAGACAGTAGGATGAGCATCTTTTTCCCGTTAACAGAAACATACCCCTCTGGGATTGGGCTTTCTTCTGTTGAGTGTTTTCCTAATGGCATTTCAACTGCATACTTTTTTAGTTTTTCGGATAGCTTAACAAGCTCATCGTGTTCTCTTTTTGTCATCTTTCTCATCCCCTCTACAATCGTCAATCCTTAGTGCTCATCATCTAACTATATTATAGTTTATCCATAAATGCATTGCTGATGGTTATCATTTGATGAAAAGCTGTAATATCTATCTATGGACAGAGGAATAAGGCTCAAACAACTTGTATCGGGAGGTCAGACTGGCGTGGATAGGGCGGGTCTCGACTTCGCCATAGGACACAATATCGAATACACTGGCTTTATCCCAAAGGGCAGACGTGCCGAGGATGGCAGGATAGCGGATAAGTACGTCCATCTAATAGAGTTAAAAAGTAGGGCTTACAGGGATAGAACCATTAAGAACCTACGGTATGCTGATGGCACGCTTCTTATCTTTGAAAGATTCACAGGCGGTGTAAAACTTACATATAATGAGTGTAAGAAACATAATAAGCCAATATACGTGATAGATTTAAATGATAATACTCCCCTCCCAGAGCATAAGGAGAAGTTCGATGAGTGGATACTTAATAATGGGATAGCTGTACTAAATATAGCTGGCAATAGGGAAAGCAACTCAAAGGGAATTTATAAAAGAGCTATAACAATACTGGAGCATTTATTATTAACCTGATTGAAGCTTTCGATTTCATCTCAGACCTTAACACGCCACTCATTGGATTGAGAGATAAGTTCAACTGTTATATTTTTCAGCAGATTAAGCAGCTAGATAAAGATAAGGTAGGGATTTTATTGTTTGATTCCCATTCTCTAAGGAGACCCGAATTTCTCGCTGCTAACAACTTAAAATGGATTCTTTGACCTAGGCTCCCCTAAGTGTCTGAAGTAACTCCATTTTCGTCAATTTTACTGCTAACAAAACTGCTAGATTTTTCTGATTTTAGGGAATCCAGGGTCTCGACAGCACTCTTTAGAGCTTCAGGAGTAGGGTGAGAATATCTCATGGTCTATTGTGATATTAGAGTGTCCCATGAGCTTTCTCACCGAATCTATGTCAACACCTTTTAGCACAAGTCTCGTAGCAAAAGTGTGTCTAAGGTCGTGAAATCTAAGATTTTTTATACCTGCTCTCTGGCAAGCATTGTAAAAAGCAGTTCTTAAATCTCTGATGGGTTTACCTCTAAAGGCGAAAACATAGATGGTCATTTCGTGGTGCCGAAGGGGGGATTTGAACCCCCACGAGCTTTCACCCACTGGATCCTGAATCCAGCGCGTCTGCCAAATTCCGCCACTCCGGCGTCTAAATTTTTCAATAGTCCAGAACCAGTGCGAGCCAAATTCTCTGTGCTCTTGGCTACTCTCATAAGTCTAATTCCATCATTATATTTCGTCAAACATATCTTGTTTTTAAGAGCGTTACCCAAATTGAAAATTTAGCGAATTGCCTTATAAACTATTTATCCAAATCTCTTAAGGCCGAGAGAAAGGCATCCACATTCTGGCGTCTGCAAGTCTCGCCCATAAGGCCGATTCTCCAGATTTTTCCCTTTGTATTTCCGAGTCCGCCACCAACCTCAATACCATAGTCGTCAAGAAGTTTCTTTCTCGTCTGGGCATCATTGAATTCGCTGGGGAGCACCACTGAGGTTAACATTGGAAGTCTGTGCCCATCTCTGGCAAAGAGCCTCCATCCCAACTCCGTAATTCCGGATTTCAGATAATCGCCTAGAGTTTGATGGTGTTTAAACCTTTCTTCTAGCCCCTCTTCGAGTATAATTCTTAATCCTTCTCTCAGGGCAAAGAGCATGGAAATTGGAGCCGTGTGGTGATAAAACCTCTCTTCCCCCCAGTACCTTTCAATCATATTCAGGTCTAAATACCAGCTCTGAACCTTCGATTTTTTTGAGTGCATGGCGCGAACGGCTTTTTCGCTCACGGTGATTGGGGCAAGCCCCGGCGGAACGCTCAAGCACTTCTGCGTCCCGCTATAGCAGATGTCAATTCCCCATTCATCCACCTTTAACTCGCATCCAGCCAGTGATGTCACGGTATCTACCAAAAAAATCGTATCTCTCTCTTTGAGAATTTTTCCTATTTCTTCGAGCGGTTGTTTCGCCCCTGTGGAGGTCTCGGCATGAACTATGGCAAACACCTTTGCATCGGGGTGTTTTTTTAGCGTATCAATTATTCGGTTCGGGTCAATTATGTTCCCCCATTCTTCATCAATGCGAATGACCTCCGCTCCGCACCTTGCAGCAACATCGGCCATCCTCTCTCCGAATACGCCGTTGATTCCAATTACCGCCTTATCACCGGCCTCCAGAACGTTGACAAATGACGTTTCCATCCCTGCACTCCCTGTTCCCGAGACCGGAATCGTAAGCCTATTCTCGGTTTTAAAAACAGCCCTCAGCATCGCGCAGATTTCATCCATTATTTTCATAAATTCATGATCTAAGTGACCGAGTATAGGAGTTGCCAAGGCTCTATAAACCCGGTAGTGAACATTGCTCGGTCCCGGACCCATGAGAATTCGCTCAGGCGGTTTAAGTTCGCCAAACTGCGGTGTGTCTTCCATTCCAGCCTCCTGGGATTTTTTCATTAAGATGATTATAGCCTAAATGGAATTTAAGAGGAAATCGCGTTATAGGCTTGTTCTTGAAGAAATTGCCAATGAGAACAGCGTTTCAGGTCGAGCAATTTGTACGTATGCCAATCCTACATGACTCAGAAGTACACTCATTATGGCTGGGGTAAAAACGGTAACGATGAGCAATGACCAGTGCCGTTACAAAGACGCCCCCTCATGTGTGCTTGATATATAGTGGGATGAATAATATTTAGGAGCGAACGGTCGTTCACCCTACAAATGTACGGGGATAAAAGCAATCGTTGCGACCCTTCCCGCCTTTTAATAGAATCCGGGTTTTGACAGTATCGCCCCAAAAAGGCCGTGAGTAACTGTATCCGGATCTAAGCCCTAAATCTCTTTGGATACTTGGTGAGATTTGTGCATCCATCCCTCCTTACAACCACAACATCTTCTATCCTTACACCGCCCAATTTTTCATAATAAAGTCCGGGTTCGACTGTGATTACGTTTCCTTCTTCGAGAATAGTATCTGTAAAACTCACTCTCGGAGGCTCATGAATTTCAAGCCCCAGTCCGTGTCCTGTCGAATGAATAAACCCTTGCTGTTTTCCATCCATCATCCCCGTCTCGAAACCGGATTCCTTAAAAAACTCTACTATCGCTCCATGAATGTCCTTTACCTTTGCGCGATGTTTTATGAGGCTAAGCCCAAGCCTTTGACCTTTGAGGACCGTCTGATACATCTTTTCTAGCTCTTTGGACGGTTCGTCTTTCACTACGGTTCTTGTCATATCCCCAAAATACCCGCTTTCCTGAGACCGGGGGAATATATCAATTACAATCGGCTGATTCGCAAGGAGTGGTCCTTCGCCTCTATTGTGGGGCATGGAAGATTGGATTCCGCAGGCAACAATTGTGTGTGAGGCAACATATCCGAGTTTTGAAAGCTCCGAGTTTACCTCGCCCTTTATTATTTCCGATGTGAGAGCAGAGCCATTTAAAAATAACTTTCCATCTCGAATCTTGGATGAAGAGATCATCTCGATGGCGCGCTCCATCGCCTCTTCGGTTTTTCTAAGAGAATCGGATATGAACTTTACCTCTTCTGGGGTTTTCTTAAGCCTTTCCTCAAAGAAGAGTCCTTCCTTATAGCGAATCCTGTAGCCGAGCTTTCTCAGTTCATCGGCGTATTTTATGGGAAAATCTCCAGGAACAAGCGCAGTTCTTATTCCACGTTCTTTAAAAAAGAGGTTTACAATATCGGTGAACCCTGCCTGTTTACGTTTCTTGTGTGGGAGTTTATTTTTGTATTCGGAAAGAGAAAGAACCTCATCTACGTCTGCTTCCTCTTTTCCTCTATCCAACTCAAGGTCGCTGAGAATAATTGTTTTTTTGCCCCTATGCTCAATAAAAATAATCGGGTCTGGAGCAAAGAATCTTGTTCTATAAAGAAGGTCCGCGCTAATTTCGCTGGAGGCGATTATAAGTAATGTATCCTGCTTCATACAAAAAACTATACCACATGGTTGGATTTTGTATAAAAAGACGGTTCATTTTTAAAACCGTTAAAGCTGCACTTACAGATGCTCAAAACTTGACTGCGCAGATCATCAATTTCAGTTGCCAAGGATGGCTTTGCTTATTTGTTGTCTGCAAATTCATTTGCTGGATTCATTGAAATTCTCAATTGAAATTCTTATGCGTAACACCGCATCATTTAGGTATACTGGTTTTTATGCCGTATGGAGAGGGAAGAAAAAGGGTTGTCATAGAAAGAGTAAACCCGGAAATTGACTGCGGTCGCTTTCCTATAAAGAGAGTCGTTGGAGAAAAGGTTTCGGTCGAGGCCAGCATGTTTGCCAACGGTCACGATTCAGTTTCGGGCAGGCTCCTTTACAAAAGGGACGGGAAGAGAGGGTGGAAAGAGATTCAGATGGTTTTCGCCGAAAATGACAGGTGGAGAGGAGAGTTTATCGTTGATGAGGTCGGAATTTATCTCTATACGATTGAGGGGTGGGTTGATCATTTTAAGACTTGGCAAAGCGATGTCAAAAAGAAATTCGATGCCGGTCAGGACATCGGGATTGATATGCTCACAGGGGTTGAGCATATAGAAGTGGCTTCAAAGAGGGCTTCAAGAACCAATAGAAAGAAACTCATGGATATTGGCAATTCCCTGAGGGAAAATACGGAGGGAGCCATTTCGGTTGCCCTCAGCGATGAACTGAGCAAATTGATGGATAAATACCCGGATAGGAGATTTGCTACGAATTATGGAAAAGAGCTTCGTGTTGTAGTAAACCGAAAGAAGGCCATCTTTAGCGCGTGGTATGAACGGTTTCCAAGGTCGTGCTCTCCGGAGCCGGGCAGATACGGAACGTTCAAGGATTGCGAGGGGATACTTCCGGAGATAGCCAGAATGGGGTTTGATATTTTATATCTGCCCCCCATTCATCCGATTGGGAAGACAAATCGCAAGGGTAAGAATAACTCACCAATTGCTGGGCTAGATGATGAAGGCAGTCCCTGGGCGATAGGTTCAGATGAAGGCGGACATAAGGCGATCCACCCCAAGCTTGGGACTTTTGAAGACTTCCAGGGTTTAGTAAGCAGGGCAAAGGATTACGGAATAGAGGTTGCAATAGATTTGGCATTTCAGTGTTCCCCCAATCACCCCTATGTTAAAGAGCACCCAAAGTGGTTTAGATGGCGTCCCGACGGAACGGTTCAATATGCCGAGAACCCTCCCAAGAAGTACGAAGATATATTCCCACTGAACTTTGAGACAGCCGAATGGCAGGAGCTTTGGGAGGAACTGAAAAGCGTGGTGGTTTTCTGGATCGAAAAGGGTGTTCGGATATTCAGGGTTGATAATCCCCATACAAAGCCATTTCATTTTTGGGAATGGCTCATAAGTGAAATTAGGAGGGATTATCCCAACGTTATTTTTCTCTCCGAGGCATTCACCAAGCCGAGCGTTATGTATTACCTGGCTAAACTCGGATTTACCCAATCCTACACGTACTTTACGTGGAGAAATACAAAAAAGGAATTTACGGATTATCTTACCGAGCTTACTCAGACGGAGGTTAAGGAATACTTTAGACCCAACTTCTGGCCCAATACGCCGGATATTCTCACAGGCCCCCTGCAAAATGGAGGGAGGCATGTCTTTATGATGAGGCTTGTCCTTGCCTCAACACTCTCATCCAACTACGGTATATACGGGCCTGCATTTGAGCTGTGCGTTAACGAACCAATGCCGGGTAAAGAAGAGTATGCCGATTCGGAAAAGTATGAGATAAAAAACTGGGACTGGAACAGGCCGGGGAATCTGAAGGACTTCATATCAAGGGTCAACAGAATAAGAAAAGAAAACCCCGCCCTTCAGACCACAAGAAATCTCAAGTTTTGTGAAGTGGACAACGACTACCTGCTATTCTATGGAAAGTGGACCGAAGACCTCTCAAACATAATACTCGTTGTGGTAAGTCTCGACACAATTTACAAACAATCAGGCTGGGTAAAGGTTCCTATCCGGGAATTGAGAATAGATCCTAATCAGTCATACGTGGTTCATGATTTGTTAAGCGATGAGAAATACGTCTGGCATGGAGAGAGAAACTACGTAGAGCTTAATCCTAATAAGATTCCTGCTCATATTCTGAAAATTGAAAAAGGTTGAAAATAGAAACAGATTTTGACTGCTTCATGTGATAGAATTTACTATAAGATTTAGTAAGGGCGACCGGCTGGTCGCCCTTACATATATTCCGACCTTATAACTTTTGGAATTCAAGGAGACATTGACTGATGCCCCAGAGTGAAATCTATTTTGAAGACAATCCCCTGTGGTATAAGGATGCCATAATATACGAACTGCATGTCAAGGCCTTCCATGATAGCAACGGCGACGGAATCGGGGATTTTAGAGGGCTTGCCCAAAAGCTGGATTATCTTGAGAGCCTTGGCATAACGGCTATATGGCTTCTTCCATTTTATCCATCTCCTCTAAAGGACGATGGATACGATATAGCGGATTACGTGAACGTTCATCCACACTATGGCACATTGAGGGATTTCAAAGGGTTCTTGCGTGAGGCTCATAGACGAGGAATAAGGGTTATTACCGAGCTTGTTCTGAACCACACATCCGACCAGCACGCCTGGTTTCAAAGGGCAAGGAGGGCAAAGGCCGGCTCCGGGTGGAGGGATTTTTATGTCTGGAGCGATACGCCGGAAAAGTACAAAGACGCAAGGATAATATTCAAGGATTTTGAAACGTCAAACTGGGCGTGGGACCCTATTGCAAAGGCTTATTACTGGCACCGCTTTTACTCTCATCAGCCCGACCTGAATTACGACAATCCGCAAGTCCAAAAGGCAATGCTGAGAGTCCTTGATTACTGGCTCGATATGGGCGTTGATGGAGTGCGTCTCGATGCTATTCCCTACATATTTGAGAGAGAGGGAACGAACTGTGAAAATCTGCCGGAGACCTATGAGTTTTTGGAGAGCCTAAGAGCGCACGTTGACGCCAACCATAAAAATAAAATGCTCCTTGCCGAGGCAAATCAGTGGCCTGAGGATACGGTCGCCTACTTTGGAAATGGGGATAAGTGTCACATGGCGTTCCATTTTCCCCTGATGCCGAGGGTATTTATGTCGGTCTGGATGGAAGACAGGTTTCCAATAGTTGACATATTTGAACAAACACCACAGATACCGGAGACATGCCAGTGGGCGCTTTTTTTAAGAAACCACGATGAACTCACGCTTGAGATGGTAACCGATGAAGAGAGGGACTATATGTACAGGGTTTATGCAAGAGACCCGGTTGCGAGGGTAAACCTTGGAATTCGCAGGCGTCTGGCCCCTCTTCTTAGAAACCACAGGCAAAAGATTAATATTATGAATGTCCTGCTTCTGTCACTTCCCGGAACTCCCATTATATATTATGGAGATGAGATTGAGATGGGAGACAATTATTACCTCGGGGACAGAGACGGCGTCAGAACCCCCATGCAGTGGAGCGCGGATAGAAATGCGGGCTTCTCAAAAGCAAACCCGCAAAAACTCTACCTTCCCATAATAATAGACCCGGAATATCACTACGAGGCAGTAAATGTTGAGAATCAGGAGAGAAATCAGGCATCGCCCCTCTGGTGGATGAGGAGGGTTATAGCTATGAGGAAGCGCTTTAAGGCCTTCGGAAGGGGAACCATTGAGTTCCTGAATTCGGACAACCCAAAGGTGCTTGCGTTCATCCGTGAGTATAAGGATGAAATTATTCTTACTGTGGTTAACCTCTCGCGGTTCTCTCAGGTGGTTGAACTCGATCTTTCAAGGTTCTCAGGACGCGTGCCGGAGGAGATATTTAGCAGAAATAAATTCCCTATTATAAAAGATTCACCTTATGTGCTTACGCTCGGCTTTTATGGTTATTTCTGGTTTTTACTTCACAAAAAAGAGGAGCCTATTGGAATAGGAAGGAAAGAAACTATTCCAGAGTTGAGCGTAAACGATGAGAACTGGGAAGTGGTTTTTAGAGGAAAAACAAAAGAGGAACTAGAGAATGAAGTACTACCCTCTTATATAAAAAGCTGCAGGTGGTTTGGAGGCAAGGCGCGTATTATTCAGAAGATTGAGATTGTTGAAAACATTCCTATAGAAAAAGAAGGCTCTTCTCTCACGCAACTCGTGTTTCTTGAGGTTCGATATACGGAGGGCTTGCCCGAAGTATATCTCCTACCCATTTCCTTCGCTCCCGGAGAAGAGGCGGAGAGGATTATTAGAGAAAACCCTAATGCAGCCATTGCGCGAATTAGAACTGAGAATACTCAAGGGATTATATACGACGGCGTCTATAATCAGGACTTTCGGAAAAATCTTCTGCTGATGCTTGAGAGAAAGCACAGCATTAAAGGGACCGAGGGACGCCTTACCGCATATTGCGGAGAATTTTTTAGGGATGATAAGAGAAAGGAACTCCCGCTGGAAAAATCCCAGATTTTTAAAGCCGAGCAGAGCAACACGTCTTTTCTATATGGAAAAGAGCTTTTCTTTAAGCTCTATCGCCGTCTTGATGAGGGACTGAACCCGGATGTGGATATAGAAAGGTTTCTTACTGAAAGGACGTTATTTGTCAACATACCCCCATTTATAGGAACAATAGAATATAGAAGAGATGTCGTCCCAAGTGATAGCGAAGAGGCGGTTTCTCAGCCAATAATCATCGGTATGTTTCAGGGCTTTGTCTCCAATCAGGGGGACGCATGGGCGTATACGCTGGATTCCGTAGGAGGATATTTTGAAAGGGTAGTCTCAAAGAGAGATGAAATTAGAGAGATACCAAAAGCTCCATCTAAATTTTTGGATATGGCTTCAAGAGAAATACCCGCGGCTCTTCAGGAGTTGATAGGAGGCGTCTACCTTGAGATGGCGACTCTTCTGGGGAAAAGAACGGGTGAGGTTCACCTGGCCTTATCTTCCGATTCGGAAGACCCAAACTTCTCTCCGGAGCCTTTTTCACTTCTCTATCAGAGGTCTCTTTTTCAGTCTATGGAAAGCCTCACCAAGAGGGTCTTTGAGCTTCTCAAGAAGAATTTAAAAAATCTAAAGGAAGGCCAAAGAGATGAAGCTAACAGGATATTGAACCTTAAAAAAGAGATAATAGACCGCTTCAGAACGCTGTTTAATAAGAAGGTGTCGGCAATGAAAATAAGAATCCATGGGGATTACCACCTGGGGCAGGTCCTCTACACGGGAAACGATTTCATCATAATTGATTTTGAAGGGGAGCCTGCAAGGGCTTTGAGCGAAAGGAGGCTAAAGAGGTCTCCAATAAGGGATGTAGCGGGCATGATAAGGTCATTTCACTATGCGGCGTATAATTCGCTTCTCAGGCATGAGCCTCTTAAACCGGAAGACTTTCAAAAATTAGACCTGTGGGCAGACCTCTGGTACAAATACGTTGGAGGAGATTTCCTACGATCATATCTACATACGGTAAAAGACGCTCCATTTATTCCAAAGGATATAAAAGAACTAGACATAATGCTGAACGCATATCTCTTAGAAAAGGCCATTTATGAGCTTGGATATGAGCTGAACAATCGCCCCGACTGGGTAATCATTCCTATGAAAGGGATCAAACACCTACTTGAGGTTTAATCATGACAGAGAAGACAGTGCATAATATGAGCATTATTACAGACCACGACGTATACCTTTTTAAACAGGGGAGTCATTTTAAGCTATATGACAAACTCGGCTCTCGTCCTACGACTATTGATGAAATGCAAGGAACATACTTTTCTGTGTGGGCTCCAAATGCGCAAAGCGTTTCGGTTATAGGGAACTTCAATAGTTGGAATCCAGGGTCTCACCTTCTCAATGTAAGATGGGACGGCTCGGGGATATGGGAAGGGTTTATTCCAAATGTTCAAAAAGGAGACGTTTATAAATATCACATAGTCTCTAAGTACAACAACTACAGGGTTAATAAGGGCGACCCATTTGCTTTTTATTGGGAGACCCCTCCTAAAACAGCCTCTATTATATGGGATATAGGCTATGAATGGAGAGACGATGAATGGATGAAAGAGAGATACAAAGCCAATGCCTTTGCCGCCCCTCTTGCCATATATGAGGTTCATATAGGCTCGTGGAGACGGGTTCCTGAAGAGGGAAATAGGTCTCTCACATACAGAGAAATGGCTCATCCACTTGCGGATTACGTAAAGGAGATGGGATTTACTCACGTTGAATTTTTACCAATCATGGAACATCCATTCTACGGCTCCTGGGGATATGAGACCATAGGATACTTTGCTCCGACAAGCAGGTACGGAACCCCTCAGGATTTTATGTATTTGATTGATTATCTCCATCAGAACGGAATAGGGGTTATTCTTGATTGGGTGCCTTCTCACTTCCCAGGT
>JBLNAE010000148.1:0-5182 GCA_050259195.1 Ignavibacteriales bacterium | reverse complement strand
TTATATGAAACCCTTGAGGAATTAAAGGGAACAGTGGCTGAAATATTGAAACAATATACTTGTTCAGCCATAGCTTCATTAACTGGATATTCGTATTTCATGGAAGCAGTCAATACACTATCAACCTAGAGAATTGGTATTACATATCTTGATGGTGATATAATCTCTCCTTGAGAAAGAGGAGAACGGAATGAAAGTAGTTGAAATGTACAGGTTGAAGCCTGAATCCAAGCTGGAGTTGCCCTTCTTTATAGTCCGTTGTCCTGCTGTCACGGCCGGAATGTTTTTAACAAAGAACAGAACCGAGTGATGCAATCATTTTCCGTAGAAGACACGCGTAATTCATGAGGCGTTTACTAAGATCATATCAGACAAATCCTAACATTCTCAGCAGGTATTATTCTCTTAAAAATAGTTGTATTATTACTAACGTCTACTGAATGACTCGATCACTTATCTGGATGGGTTTATTCATTGGTTCGACGGTGGGAGGGTTACTTCCGCAGTTAGGGGGAGCCGGGATATTTTCATTGCCCGCCATTGTTCTTTCTTTTCTTGGGTGACTAGATGGCATTTGGTTGGGCTATAAAATTGGACAGTCCATTTGATGTAAGCCATGAGAAAAGGGGCTATGTAAAGATGATGAGCAGATATGCGATGTTGAGGGCGGTTTTCAAAGGCAAGGATGCTTCTCTACAGTCGATTTGTAGAGAGCTAAAAAGGGGATAAGGTTAAGCCTGTTCCTCACTCCCAAATCGTCTTAATAAATTTCAGCCCTACGTTTTTTTCTTCGAATGGATCACTGAGTTCTCAGTGTCTTCAAACCGTAACTCCTATAAGGTTCAGGTTCAAAAAAATCCTCTGCAGATTGCGCTTGAGAATATTGCTAATAGAGCAATTAAGCTATACGCCGATGAGGTGAAAGAGAGGCACCCCGAACTCCTGAATTGGTATAAAACAGATTCTAGTCACACTGCTGACGAGAAAAAGCATAGGAAGCCCGTACGTAAAAAGATGAGAAGAAAATCGGGTTGGAGGCAGGGGCAATGAGTCCTTTCTTTTTATGAAAATGGGTGGTTGGACAATCAATTTTGTTGCTTGAAAGAGATTATTCTTGGTGAGAGAATAGTAATAGAAAAGTTTTGTGCATAAAATGAGATAATAAGCACCATAGTTTTAATTAGAAAAAAAGGAGAGATGCAATGGTAAAGAAGAAATCGACGAAGAATGAATCTCTGGAATTTGAGGACATTTTATACGAGAAGAAAGAGCGAATAGCACGTATCACAATTAACCGTCCTGATGTTCGTAACGCCATGCGTTCAAAGACCCGCGAGGAATTGGCAATTGCACTTGAAGATGGTTGGCTTGACGACGAGGTGGGCATCATCGCCCTTACAGGTGCCGGAGATAAGGCGTTTTGTGCGGGAGGCGATCTATCTTTGGTTACCGATCCGAAGAAAAAGGTTAATGCATCTTCTATGCTTTCGTACTACCGCCTTGCCACTGCTATGCGATGCAATGGAAAACCGATTATTGCACGTGTGAATGGATTCTGCATAGGGGCAGGGAATGAACTCAACCTACTCTGCGATCTAACGATTGCCTCGGAAGACTCCGTGTTTGGGCAGGCTGGACCCCTCGTTGGCAGTGCTCCAATCTGGTATGGCACGCAGATGCTTCCGCGCTCTGTGGGTGAAAAAAAGGCACGTGAGATTGTATATCTATGTAACCGCTATACGGCAGAGGAGGCAGAACGCATGGGTTGGGTAAATAAAGTCGTGCCCAAGGACAACCTCGATGAGGAGGTGGAAGCCTGGTGTAAGAGGCTTCTTGAGATGAGCCCCCAGTCCCTTAGGATTGCCAAGTTTTCACTCAATTTTGCCTCGGATACGGCATTCCCTCAGATTGCTCATGGACTTGAACTTTCCCGGTTTTTTATCAAATCACCAGAGATGGTCGAGGGTGCTACTGCGTTTCTGGAGAAGCGCAAGCCGGATTTCTGGAAGGTTAAATGAGGGATAATTCATGTCGAGAGAAACTGTGTAGAGCGATGTTCGGAAAAGAATTTGATCGCATCAAAGTAAAGACCAGCGGTGCTGAAATTAACCTAATACATGGTGGCTCAGGCAATCCTCTACTGCTTTTACATGGCTATCCGCAAACTCACGTTATGTGGCACAAGGTTGCCCCTCGCCTTGTAAATAGTTTTCACATTATTTGTCCCGATCTACGGGGCTACGGGGATAGTTCAAAGCCAATGAGCACCGCAGATCATTACCCCTATTCGAAGCGTGCTATGGCCCAAGACATGGTAGAGGTGATGTCATTCCTTGGGTATCAGGAGTTTTTTGTGGCTGGTCATGATCGCGGAGCCAGAGTCACTCATCGGTTGGCGCTCGACTATCCTGAGAAAATCAAAAAGGCCTGTGTGATGGATATTGTCCCTACCTACCATATGTTTAAGACCACTGACCAACACTTTGCCACCGGTTATTACCACTGGTTTTTCCTCATTCAGCCTGATGGACTACCGGAACACATGATCGGTGCGGATCCCGCTTACTATCTCACTGAAAAGCTCAAACGATGGAGTGCACCGGGTGCGGAATTCGCGGATGAGGCAGTGGCCGAGTACGTGCGCTGCTTCAGTAAACCAGAAGCAATTCATGCGTCCTGTGAAGATTATCGTGCTGCTTCAAGCATTGACCTGAAGCATGACGAACAAGACATGAACAAGAAGGTTCAGTGTCCTCTGCTTGTCTTATGGGGCGCAAAAGGCTTCGTGCACCGCACCTACGATGTTCTTGGTGTGTGGCGCGAGCATGTCGAACACGTAGAGGGCAAGGCATTGAAATGCGGACATTTCTTACCGGAAGAAGCTCCCGTGACGGTATGTGAGGAATTAGTTCGGTTCTTTCGTAGCAATTGATGCCTTTAACAGGACAAATCCAGCCGACCTCGTAAAATCGGCGGCTGATTTGCGCGTTAGGGCCCTACTCGACTTTTGAATACGTTACAGTTCAACCTGGGCGATGCTTTATCAAAGAGAGACAAGTGGATAGACAGTCATTTTTAGAAAAATGATTCAGCATTATTTTCCTTAGGCATTGTCATCCGAGTAATGGAGATTGTTGCAGGGCTGATTGGTTCGGGAGCAGGAGAGAGGATACAAATTTTTTACGCAGCAAGATTCCCTTTCAAACTGATAAATTCAAGGAGATGTTTTAACTTGACTTCAAGAATAACACCTTCCTGAAGATAGAAATGTTCAACCCAACAGGTTCTGACTTCCCCCACAAGCGACAGGAATGGATTTCTAGCCTCAATGAAGAGCTTTTTACCTTATAAATGGGTTCGAACCGGTGGTTTCAAGAGTGGAGTAACCAAGCCTAAGTTAGTACAGTGGGACTTTGTTTGGTATTATAATTTCTATGAAACCATACCATCTTGGACATGTTCATCTTAAAGTTTCTGATCTAAATAGAGCGGAAGAATTCTATACCAAAATGTTCGGTTTAAAAATGACTGAACGCGTGGATGATGAATTTATTTTTCTGACTATAGGTATACATCACCATGATGTTGCCCTCATGAACGTTGGGAAGAACGCTCCGCATCCGCCAGCGAGGGGAATTGGACTGTTTCACTTTGCCTTTGAGGTCCCCACGATGAAAGATTTCGCAGCGTTTTACAAAAAATTCAAAGATGCTGGTATTACCCCGACAACGGTTGACTATGGAATATCTAAAGCGATGTATATACCTGACCCCGATCATAATATCATTGAAATCTATGTTGATACCCGTGAGGAACGACAAATGTGGCAAGGAAAAACTGAACTTCTACAAGAAGAGAAAATACTTTCGTATTTAAAGGAAACGGAGTAAACGACAGGCGCATTGAAATCCTTCTATGAAACTCCATCCATGATAGTTCAGATCTACGAAGTAAGTAACCCGGCAGAAGCAATTATTCTCGCGGAGTTGGGTGTAGATCACATAGGAGTATTGGTGGGAAAAGGGGAATATCCTCGTGAAGTAAGTCCTATGCATGCAAAAGTAATCTTCGAGTTTTTGCCAAGAGAAACAAAGAGAGTCGTTTTATCGTTGTCACACCATTTAGAGATCATCTCTGAAGTTGCCAGAGAAGCTAAGCCAGACATATTGCACTTAGGCACTGTACCAGAATTACTGTCACCCAATGATATAAACAAGCTCAAGAAAGAATTTCCACGCTTAAAAATCATGAGGAGTATTCCGGTAGTAGATAAAGTGAGCATAGAATTGGCTAAGGAGTACGATGGTATAGTAGATTATCTTCTTCTGGATAGCCACCTACAAGGAGATACACAAGTGGGTGCAACTGGCAGGATTCATGATTGGGATGTCAGCCGAAGGATTATCGAGGGTGTCCAGATCCCTGTTATTTTAGCTGGAGGATTAGGTCCGGATAATGTTGCCGAAGCAATTCGAGCAGTGAAACCTGCAGGCGTGGATTCAAAAACGAGAACAGACAGGATCGATAGGAAGGGAAAAGATATAGAAAAGGTAAGAGAATTTATTGAGATCGCTAGGTCTTCTAACCGCATTGATTCTTCCTTACGGCGTCGCATTTAAAGAACTAAACCCTGGATAGAATTCAAGTATGAATCTCACGACCTCGGTTGACAAAACTAACTAAAGCCATTGATTTTGTCGTTGAAACATGAATTAACATTAGTAGGTAATTAGTTATTAAAGAATTCTTACTAAATCCACCATCATGCGAATTTATGCTGAAGCATGGCATGTAAAGCATTTCAAGTGATATACCACTATGACATTATCAGCACATGTCTGAATTACCCATGACCTGCCCCTTTATAATAGGGCCATAGTTTAAGTTGGATTTGTGACAATCAATCCTATATACAGGAGGTCAGTAGAATGGCCAGGAAGCGTTACTCCCCGGAGCAGATAATAAGACATCTAAGACAGGTTGAAGTTCTATCTTCTCAGGGCAGGAGTGTATCAGAGATATAGGGATAACGGAGAACACCTATTACCGCTGGCGTAAGGAATATGGAGGCATGGGAGTAAACCAGGCAAGGAGATTAAAGGGGCTGGAGCGAGAGAACGCTAGACTTAAGAGAGCAATTGCAGAGCTTACACTCGATAATCTAATACTTAAGGAAGCATCG
>JBLNAE010000147.1:0-3038 GCA_050259195.1 Ignavibacteriales bacterium | reverse complement strand
CGAAAGATAAAAACGCAGAAAAGAACCCTCTAGGTTGTATCATAGGTAGACTCTAAAGACTCTCGGCCATCTTCTACTAAAGACATTCGCTTAATACACGAGTTAACACAAGAATTCTTATAGGACGTCAAACGCACGTCTCGAGTGCCGTATGCCTGTTGTTTCCTTTTGGCTTGATATGATATTCCTATTTCGATTACTTTTTTAAATTGCAGAACCAATACCACTTCGGTTACATTTTAGACTGCATAATACGGCTCCTAAAGCTCTTATCCCAACCAAATAAGAAAGCTCCTACAGATCTTCGAAATAGGTGCATAATGCAGCTCATGTATAGAGCTGGGCTATGTGAATCAGAAGTTATTAATCTTGGGCCAAGAGATATAGAATGGAGAGAAGGAATTCTAAGAGTGGGGAAAGAAAAAGGAGCAAAGGACAGAAGACTGTATCTTGATGAGCATCCCCTGGATCTGCTGAGGGCATTGGGAGATAAAAGACCGGGCAGCCGGAACTTTTTCTGCCTAACAGTTGTTCTTGGTCTGCCTTATGTCTGACATCTGTAGGGCCTGCTGAGAGTTCATAGCCTGGGTTGTCTCACTTTACAATTACCTTCCCCTTCATGTTAGACTCGTAGTGACCGAGCATAAAACAGGCCATTATCCATTCACCCCTCCGATCAGTCGGCACTTTGAATGTGAGTGTGGCTTTGGCTTGTGGCTTCAATGCTACCATGGTCCCATGACCGGGAACTTTCATGAATTCGGCTCCACTTTCAGTGCGGGCTACTACCTCAATCCCTTCAAAAAAATCTTTTTCAAATCCCCTTGACATTCCTACTTGTGCCTTATGCATTCCCCCGTGATGTTCGTATTCTAAGTCGGGAGTCTCTTGTTTCCCTTCGCTCGGCATTTCCATTTCTTCGTGGGCTTCGCCCTTTTCCATCTTTACATCACGGCCTACCATGAACTCGTGTTCGATTTTTCCTTCATTTACTAGCTCGATCTTTACCGCCTGACCCGCTTTAAGTTGTACAATTTCTGGTTTGAAGTAAAATTCGCCTATTCTAATCTGGATTGTGTTTGATTCACCTTGGCTTGAATATGCCGTCCGTACAAATAGAGCGGATACAACAAAACCAAATAAAGTTAACATGAAGAAGGTTTGCTTCATGTTATATAACCTCCGTTTTCTAAATGATTGGCTTTCAATCTTTCTTATCTACTTTCTATCTTTTCCATGTTCATTTCATGTCCGTGCCCGCCCTGAGAAAAATGCCGGGCAGGCACCTCGTGTAGAAGGAAGGCTGTGCAGATGAGCACCGCCAGTATGATAATTCCTTCTACCCAGACCTTGCGTGTAAACCAGCGCGCTATATGGCTCTCGATAGATTATTTTTCTACACCTGCCATACCAAACATTCAGAATTTAACAGGAACCCTTTTGAAATTTTTGCGACTGTTATAGGCTTCAGAAAAATCCGGAGCTAACTATAAACCATGCCAAAGAGGCTCTAGCGCGGCATTGCAATCTCTAACATCCTGAACATAATTTTTTGGATTGTTTTGCCATAAAACAAATTTATCAAATATGGTCTTCATCTTTACTTTTACTAGCGGTGAATGACATTTCCAGTTGAATCCTCCTCCGATTGGGAAGAAGAGTTTAAAGAAAACCATTTGTTTTAGGCGATGATTTTCCTCTACATTTGGGTCAAGGCAGCCTGTTCGAACCAAGCTATATCCACTGCCGAAAACCCGAGCCAGTCTACCCATGAGCCCGAGTCTATCTGCGGCTTTTGACGCAAGGGCAGTAAAAACATATGCAGCTTCCGGGGTGAAATATCCATACGTTGGAAATTTGTTTTCCATCTCTATGAGGTTCCTAACCGGAATCAAACCATCAGATACTAACAGAGAGTCAGGCTTGCTTCTCGTATGGTTTTTAGAGTGTAACTCTCCTATATCGCCACAGATTTCAAGGGAAGCCTTTATATTTTCCCACTCCCTTCTTGCTATTTTAACGGCTCTTATTATTTCCATTTTCTTTATCTCCTTTTTAAACTGACCGTACAAACTGAAATCACACAGCGATAAAAAGTCTTTGAGCAGATAGAGATGATCACCATAGATTGATGAAATAACTCACGCTTAAAAGCGTAGACGGCCTACTCTCAACTATACCGACAGCTCCGAATAGGTATTGACGACAAAAATATCCATGAACTTTCAAGACCGTGGTATTACATCCGGCACAGAGAGAGCCGTAATCACTATGGTATATAGCGCTGAAACTCTTATTTTAGGTAAAGGGGTGAATTTATATAAGATAGGGATGAGGTCCTTACTTCTATTCTCATCCCAAAGGTTAATTCCTTCGAGGCTATTCATAACTTCCTCCTGACAACGCCTGCGAGGTTAGCTGGCGGGCTCGGGTCGGGAGGATGACCCTACATCATATCTCGATGATTCGCCCCAGAATCTTGGGCCTCCCGCTTTCCCACTTTGTGGGAAATTAGGCAATCTGACTTTAAAGTAAAAAATTTGATAGGAATACAGCCGGATTTAAAATCAGACCTGCAAAGCATGTGGCTTTTCTTAATTTCATCATCTCCAACCTCCTTAAACTCAATGAAAGCTAATTCAAACTCATAAATATACAATAGAGGTTTTGTTTCTAAGCGTCAAAATAAAGCATGAACTCATAGGGTACGGGTCTTAGCTTTATCGGGTTTACTTCCTTCTCCGTCTTATAGCTTATCCATGTCTCAACCACGTCGTCTGTAAACACGTCTCCTTCTAGGAGAAACTCGTGGTCCTTCTCAAGTGCCTTAAGAGCCTCTTCAAGTGAACCCGGAACGGATGGAATTCCGGCGAGCTCTTCAGGGCCTAGTGCGTAGATGTCCTTATCAAGAGGCTCTCCGGGGTTGATTCTCTTCTCGATTCCATCAAGCCCCGCCATAAGCATTGATGCGAAGGCGAGATAGCCGTTGCATGACGGGTCAGGGAATCTTACCTCGATTCTCTTTGACTTTGGACTCG
>JBLNAE010000146.1:0-10096 GCA_050259195.1 Ignavibacteriales bacterium | reverse complement strand
TGCGTCCCCGGCGGGACTTGAACCCACGACCCCAGGATTAGGAATCCGTTTTAGTTCCTTTTCATAACTATTGAAGAGTATTACAATTTCTTGTAAGCTCCTGAAAATAAAGAGTATTTCTTAATGCAACAATTTACATCTCTTGCAATGAATGCGGTAAATTTCAAATCATTCTTAGACTATTCTTAGACAAAAACCTTATCCGAGATTTTATAAGAGGGGCTATCAAAGGTTGTAGTCTCTTTACCTTAAACTTTATTTTATAATCTTCTAATTTGCAATATAGAGAACCCGCATTTTCACTTTTCGCCTAACTTGTGGACACTGCATCAAGGCGTTTGCTTAGGGCGACAAAGACCATATCAACGGTGTTGAAAAGTTTTGGAGTTATGCTAAGCGTACCCTATACAATTATCGCGGGGTTTCCAAATATCACTTTCCAATGTAATTAGCAGCAAACAGTAATTTCTTTAAAAATGCGTTGTTCCGGGTTCGCTGTTAATGGCTGTGATCGAATGAATCGCGGTTCGTTAATTCCACTATTACAGGACACCAATACTTCACAAACTTCTTTTGGTTGAGCTTCCAAGAAGGCAATTAAGTTTTTTAACTGACCTTCGATTTTTTCACCCGGATACAAGATACCGGCCCAGGGGTTTGGAATAATGGCTCGAACAATCGCCTTACAATCGGAATATGATCCATCCCACCTGTGGAACAGAAAACCATTTTTTCTGGCAAGTATAATGTCTTTAAACCGGGCGTAACGGGTAAACAGACAGAGGATATCATTATTCGGTGTTTTCTTCTTACGTAAATGTGGGACAGATCCTGCTATCGACATATCGTCTGGCACACAGAGGACCCAAGAAAGGGAGTTACTTAGTGGTTTCCAGTGCTTTCCTGCTGAATTATCTGTAGATCGTTTTTGGCTGTTTGAATATGTTTCTTCTATGGTCTTAGAAATTTCGATGGCTGTTCGATCCCATGTGTAATATTTTTCACAATCGTTTCTTCCTCGTAAGCCCTTCTGGTAAGCCTCTTGCCGATTCTCAAAAACATGTCTCATGACAGCGCGGAGTTTCATCACGTCCGGTTCAAAGAAACGGTCTCCCATATAAGCGATGGAATTTATATCCCTTGAAATAAAGCTGCGACCTTTGGGAATGAGATAACCATTTTCATCACTTACGAAATCCAATATACCACCATACTTTAATGCAATAACCGGTGTCCCGGATGCCATTGCTTCCAATAACGTTAATCCAAAGCCTTCATTACTGGGCATCACATATGCATCTGCGTTGGAGTAGAAATCACGGAGAGTTTCACGGGTGATATAGCCGGTAGATAGAAGAATAGGGGCACTCTTCCGAAAGTAATGCTTTTCCCACTCATCAAATTCGTGAATGACATTATTCTGGGTGGTACCAAACTCTGGTCTCAATAGTAAGAAGAGAGCTACATCCTCATGCTCGCGGAACTCTTCAAGAAAAGCCCTAACTAAATGTCGTATGTTTTTACGCTCTACATGAGTAGAGATTGCTAAAAAGTTGAAACCTCGTCCGCCCTGTAGCGGTGTTCTTTTTGAAACCGGACGGTAAAACTCTAAGTCTACACCATGAGGAATAACGTGGATTGGGCGATGAACTCCATTTTCTCTATATGCTTCAGCAATAAAACCACTCGGAACAATAATTGAGTTCATAATATTGCACCTGGAAACTATAGTCGGGATTACATTCTTTGATTCACAAACAAACAACCCGATGTTTGGCTTGCCCGGATTAAAACGGGTGTAAAGAGGAGGGGTAATATGTAGTGAGATATCCGGGGCTCCGGGAGTAGAAAATAATTTGGCGAAATCCGTAACCCGAGCTTCTTTTTCATCCAATACGTATGAGTGAAACTTAAGCCGAAAATCAGTCCATTCGATGAGCTTTTCAGCAGTTAAGGTTCCATTTAAGGGGATCCCCGACCTCAGGTGATGCCAGTCAAAAATAAGCTCTACTCCCAGGCCGCCTTTTTTCTTTTCCGAATGACTGTAATAAAGCCTGGCCCACTGCTCGGCTCTTCCCGAACCTCTGCCCAATATCGAGACTGCGCCCTTGCCCTCTTCAAGTTTTAGAAAAAGCTTCCCCTTTCCGCTAAATAAGGAAGCTTGTTTTTCATACTTAGCTTGTTGCAGCTTGAATCCCACAACTTTAGTATTCAGACAAAATCCGATAATATTTTCTGTTGTGTCTCGCAATAACTCAGCAGGGGTTTTTAGCAGAACTTCTCCGTTAGCCATGCGAAGGCATAGAGACCTGTCTGACTCGATTCCGATAGACGTTACTATGTGCCCATCCTTGGTCGCTAAGTCAAGTAACTTCCGAGGACGAAGAGCGGGCGGAAACTCAATGGCAATGTAGTTTTCTTTACTCGTATCAAAGGTTAACTCGGTGTCCTCTGGCTGATAACCAGCCAGGAGCGCGGAAGAAAGGGTCCTTGCATAACGAAAATCAATAAATGTAGTCACCTAACTTAATTCCCGTGTCCAAGATTTTTATTGAATAATTTGTTATTTATAAATTCGTCTTTTAAAAAGGCACAGACCTTTTCAAATTCATCATCCGACATGGCATATTCAAGATCGTGCATATTTTTTCGTCCATATTTTTCAACAAAGGCTTCCGGGTAATTAGTAGCTTTACAGTCCGTTAGTTTTTCATAATAAAATAGAGCTTCTTCAGTTGTAGTCGGCGTCCACCCCGCCTTATGAGATATATACAACCGCGGGAAGTGGAGGGTGATTGCTTCGTAAAGCGCTGGTTTTAGTTTCTCAAGATAAATTTGATGGAGAGAGCGGGAAACATTTAATGTTTCCCGCATTATGTCATACTCAAGATTGTCCTGGTAATTTATTACCGGAGAGTCTTCCAGGAACTCCTGATATAAATCTTTGCCGTGCAAAACACGGCGATGAAAATGCGCAAAACTTCTATCAAAGGGCCATACCTGCAAATGAGTGTGAAACATGCTCTTAGAGTAAACGATCGGAACCTTAGCCGGAAAATGCTCATTAAACCAGGGATCATCGTAGATGCGAAATATCACATGCAATGTCCTGAGCGTTTCCTCAACCGCGTCAATAGTAAGATCAGTTCTTAGGATAACGAGAAGCGTATATCCAATTGCCGACCCATTGGATATGAGCATGATACTTGCGATTTTCTCATTTAGAAGCTCTACAATATTTGATGATAATCCCCTCACGCGCTCTTCAACTTCCCGGAGATTATAAAGAGGGATAGACATTTCATCATGAGGGATACCGTTTGGCAGGGGAGGATAATAGTATCTAAAGCTTTCCAGAGCGTCATCTATAACTTTATATCCGATTGCACCAATGGAAAATTTAAGGTTTGAGATTTCACCGCTTTGAAACCGGTTCTCAGACATCTTTAGTAACTCATGTACTCTTGAGCCCTTAATCTCATTGTCTTTAATCCACTGTGAAAGGCGCTCATACTGGTTTCCGATGGATAGGTATTTACACTCTAAAGGAAGAACGGAGTAACAAAAAAACTTATAAAGGTTTCGTCTTGCCGAGATGGCAAGATATGGCGATTTAGGTTCTTCTTTGATCGCTGAGTACAACAGGCTATGGTATTTCGCTAGTACATAGCGAGGACGATCCATCTTGGCTTGTTGACTATTAAGATTCCAATCGCTCTGCCTTAGTTCATGACCGTAGATGAGTTTCCAATGTTTTAATTCATCTAGGGGTTCCCATCCTCCTCCAAATTTTTGCCATAGCGTGAATTCTTGTTCTGTAAATAACAATATATCGCGGGCGGGGAGAAATCGTTGTATCACTTTCCAGCGGGATCTGAGATTGGTATAAAATTCTTGACTTTGTGATGGCTCAAAGATAATAACGAGGTCAAAATCACTCAACCCCGGATACAGCTCTCCAAGCGCTAAACCGTGTGCCAGATAGATGGATTTAACCCCCGGCACCGAAGAATAGAGCCTCTTTATAAAGTACTCGAGTAGCCGGTATATCTGGCAGTTAACAGCGTATAAGGGGGCATACCGATTACTTTGTATCAAGTAATTGCGAAAGCCACGAAGTATATCTTTCCTTATGTTCTTCAGTCCTTTAGACATTTCAACATCTGGCTTTATTTTAATAATTTGCGTTAAATGCTATCAATCATTCGTATCATTGTTAGCCTGGTCGTCCAGCTAGATATACCCGAGTCGGGACATGGTTGGGCCGGCAACTTCCATAACAGTTACCAGTTCCTCATTTGAGAGCCCAATGTTATATTTGCCGATACTTGTATCTCTTATTATCTCTTTCGGAAAACCCGTGGGATCTACTCCTAACCAACTGCCTAGTGTCTTAAGCTCCCCATCGGGCTGATTGATCAAATTCTCATAACGAATGATATGTAATTTGTCTATGTTGCGCTCCATCAATTCAACTGCCCGCACCCACTGTTTAGCGACCTTCTCTGCTGTATTGAAATCCTTTATCCAGGTCTTGTTGCGCCATTTTGTACGAGAATTCTCAAGAATAGAACTGGTTACATCCCGACAGTCACGATAGACTACTAAGCGTTTCAACCCACTTACTGTCGCTAGTGCATCCAGTGCAAATACATAATGAGGCTCCTTATCACCAACGATATGAGCTTTTGGAAATATATTCTTAAGCACCGCCCTTACGATTGATAAATCTACAATATTTCTACGATACCGATGCATCTCTAATAAATATCTTGCTATAAAGGCATGAGACTTTACAATTTTCACTACCTTCGGCGATAGATGATTACTAGGTGACCAAAGTAAAAAGCGATTTTCTAATATGCCTCTGTTCCACAACCTCTTAAGCAATTGGTCCCTGTATTCCTTATAGGGTCTGCTCAAATTGTGAAAATTTCCAAATTCGTGTGTAAGTGTTATGTCAGGATGACCGTTGCACAAGTGCCGAAGTAGAGTTGTGCCTGATGCTGGATGACCCCCAATAATTAAAACCATGCTTATTCCTATTTATGATTATCTATTGTTTTTTTATCAAAACAAATTACTTATCTACTTTTTGACACCAAACACTTTTCTCCGACTTTTAGTGAATCAGGATTTCTTGGCTTATCCTAGCTAGGTCTTTACCTTGCGTTCATATTTTTGAATATTTTCTGATTCGATTCGCCGGATATTAGTCATTCAAATAGTGTTTTTAGTATGCTTTTTTTCGTTTTAGTTCGAATCTGATCCACTTGATGGTTAAATAAGGAAAGTCCAGCATCAATTTTAATCACCGATCCTGTGGTGAACTTTGAAAAATAATCTGATGATAGATAAACCGCTGCTCTTCCAATATAACAAGGGTTTATCGCACTGTTGTACAAAGGAGTATATTTCGTACTAATGAGTTTTCCATTTCTATCTTCTTTCACAAAACCAGGAGCTATTCCGTTAACCCTTATCTTATGGGGTGCTAAATCCACTGCAAATTCCTTTATAATCATCCCTAATGAGGCTTTTGAGGCACTGTAACTCGGACAACGTCTAATTGTCCATTGATGGATAGAAGTAATAAATATGATAGAACCATTTATGTGATTCCCTATCATAGTTTCCGAAATAAGCTTCGTTAAATAAATTGGGCCAAAAACATTAGTGCCGAACACCTTATACCATTCCTCTAAATTAAGATCTCTTATCGTTGTCGTATTAAATTGAATGCCCGCATTGTTGACCAATATATCGATCCTAATCTTATCCCTTACCAGGAAGTTAAGTAGATAATCAATATCTTCAGTTCTTGATATATCCGAAGGGAATCCTCTTGATACGACTGGGTAGCCATTTAATTCATTCTCCAATCGTATACATCTTTCCTCATCAATGTCGGTAAAGAAAATATTTGCTCCTTGCTTTGCCATTTCAACGGCAATACCTCTACCGATGTTTCTCCCCGCTCCGGTTATGAGAGCATTTTTCCCTAATAATAATTTGTCCATCGTAGTTGAGTCCTACCCATCTGGATTCAGGTTGATAGAAATTGTGGTTCAACCTCTATATTAGTTAAGAACAATTCCAATGATTCTCAGATACTGTTCCTCCTTGCTCTAGTAGGCATAAAGAGGTCGAATATCGTCCTTAACTTTAAAGCAGAGCGTAATCGATAATACCTACGGCCAATCACCGCCACAAACCGTTTGCGGTATGATTTGGGAACTATGGTACGATTATAAGTAAAGCTAAATTGGTTAAGGAGTACTTGTGGGATTTCTGCAGAAATGGTCTCTTTGGATACCCGTCGTAGCTCCGCAGCCAGGGCGGGAAAACCCAATTTTTCCGCAGTCTCAACCATAGCATTACCGTAAAGATTAATGTAGTTTCTAACTTTAGCGATATCACGCAGTTGGTAGATTCGGCTGTAATCCAGGTGAAGATCGAGCTGATCCGCCAAGATTATTAAAAGCACCTGGCGATCAGTATCATTTAGGGTATTAATCGTGTCAGGACTTGTTAGTAAAGTTAAAAACTTCCTTCGTAACTCGGGAAATCTATATAGATATGCCTCTACTTTGCTACCCACAGAACCCCTTACCAGTTTACGCCTTGAATCCGTTGAAGCGGCTTTTCTTCCATCCCCAAAGTCGCCGACCCCATACACATTATGCAAAAGACCCGCAGCCACTAACTCTGCAGGTGCATGGAGTGAGGCCAAGATACTCGCCGTGCCTACCCCATGAGAAATTTGCGTCTGACCAGATGGTTGGTACAGACTCGTAAAGAGGTATATAGTAAGTTCATAAGTCTTGATAACAAGAACAATCTCCTCGTTCGAGTAATCCTCTCGTCGGAGCTGGTTTATGAGTTGGACATTTGTTTTGGCATAGGGATGCACGGTTCTTTTCTCTATAGGCAGTTAAACAATATCCTCGAGAAACTATTTTCAAGGATATTATGTACAATATACTCAGTTATGATCCGATGGACAAGGGCATTAATATGATTACCATGCGATTTAATCCTGTATTTCCCATGAGATTTAATCTGCATCTGATAAAGAGGCACGAATTAAATTAGAATTTTTTACCTTAATCCAGTACATTTTTTCAGTTGGCAATCCCAAGAATACCGTGTATGATGTATTGCTCAGGATTACCTGATTTTCTGTTTCATACAAACTCCAATAACTGCTTTGAGTACCACTTTAAACAAGTTACTGGTTTAAATGTTCCCCACATCTAAATAAGCTATGTTCAGCATCGTCTGAAATTCCTATTAATTTATTTATCTTCTTACATCCAACTCTTTGTAGAATAGGTTCAAATTGTTTAAGCTCGGCTCTTCTAATATCTACATATTTGATCTCGTTCTCTTTAATATATTTTCCTAAATCTTCGTTTACCGCATCCCAAGGCTTACATTCTCCTTTAAGATAATAGCTCATCCCAGGATAACGACTGCAAATTACCTTTGATGGTGCTGTCTTATTTCGGAGGTATTCCCCCATCAATTTATAATTCGTTTTATAGAGGTATTCACGATCATATTTGATCATCGCAATTGCTTTTAGAAAAAATAAACAACAAATTAAAATCGTAATACCTGTAAGCAATAACTTATTTTGAAACAACTTTAATTGAATCGCATCTAAGCCATAGATACCATAGGCGGTGTAAAAACAAAAGAAAGGAACGACTAGCATTAAATACTGCGTATAAAGATTTTCACCAAATTGAATAGGAAGATATGGCATTAACCAAAACAACCAAAATAGACTAATTTTTCTCATACATCTCAGGTTAAGTCGCATTAGTGATAAGAAGATCCCGAAATAAAGAAAGATTTTATAGTAACTATCAAATTCTCTTGAAAAGCTAAAATGTCCCTGTCCCAGGTATGGTCTTGATAGTCTTTGTATTATGTCTACATAGGTTGAATATGGTGTTGATAGGGTATGCATAATGTCCAATTTATTCATTCCCGTTCGGTTTACCATATTATGCTTAAAAAGCATGTCCCATACGTCACAATTTGGTAAAACACAATCCCCATGAAAGCCATAATATTTATCTTCGTTTAAGGATAACAATAAAGGCCAAGTCATAAATATTAAGAGCCCTACGAAAACACAAAGCAAAGAATAAAAATAGTATTTCCTTAGATCCTTATCACGATATATATAAAGAAACATCCAAATCATTACTCCGATAACTGGTAAAATACCAAACCATAGAAGTATAAAAAGGTTTATTGAAACTAAGAGTCCCGCAATGAATAAAAGCTTAAGCTTTTTTTCACCTACTCCCTTAATCAATAAATAGATTGAAGTAATTGAAAAAAATAGGGCAGGTACATGCCCTATAAATGCTCTTGAGAGAGCTACATGCAAGGGGAAAAATGCAAAAATACAGGCAGATAATATCGCTAATCCCGTCTCTTTTGTAATGTAATTTACCAGTAAGAAAAATGCATAAATTGATAAAACTCCAAATAAAATGGAAACAGCCCTGGCACTTATTTCATGATTTCCAAACGGTTTAATAAACGCAGCACCAAATACATAAAGTCCCGGAGGTTTATCTATTAGAATGCCATCTTTATTAGGCATATGATTAATGAATAACAATTTCTTATCTTCGATAAGATTACTTGCAGCAATCATACTATAGCCTTCATCCCATGCGCCACCAACATCAAGGCCGTTAATTTTGTACACTCTTACAAATAATCCTAAGAGGATGATAAAGAATAAAATAACTTCTTGATACGCTTTTTTCTCCGGAAAAAAGTGTTCCAGTTTCTTTTCTATTTGTTCGCTTTTAATCTTTTTCATGTTATTTTCTTGTTTGGTGCGCCTGTTCCTTCTCCTCTAGAAGAAGGCCTCTGGTCGGAAGGTGAAGGGGGTTTGTGTGCTGGTAAATGCTCTCAACAGAGCGCTTGGTGAGGTTGAAGTGCTTCCTAGGAACAACGATTATAATGGCTTGTGTGTCTGCCATTAAGATATTTTTCAATTTTTAGGTAACGTTCGAGTAAAACTACTTTTTAAGAATATTATCAATAACATATTCGGCTATAATTTGATTGGCAAGGGCATTAGGATGACCGTCATAATGGCTGAGTTTATATTTATCGCCGCTAAGTTGATAGTCCGGGAATATCTCACTCGTAAGATGAACAGCCACTCCCCTATCTTTAAGATATTTCAATGCTCTTAACCATTCCAATATTTTGTAGGGCTTTTCATATTTAATGAATCTATTCTCCCAAAAAATTACATGGAATTTGCCACCAGGATATAGTTTTTCAAAGCGCCTTTTAGAAGCGTAAACTATAGCTACAAACAAATCTATATCTTTATCCCGACCAATAAATCTCCTGTTGCCAATTACGTCCCTGTAAATCAGAGATTTGTTCAAATCTTTTATTATAATTTGAGGAATTATTTTCCCATCATCAAAGTTTCCGGCAAACATAACTTCTCCATTTTTTCCCAAAATGTATTTGGGTCCATGGTAATCCCAGAATGACAGACCTACTGAACGCCTTATGTGGTCTGGAATAGCTTGATAAATAGCAAATTTTGGTCCGGAACAACTTACAATATGTTCCACGAGTTTGTGTTCAAGAGCTGAAAGCATTTGATGGGGACCGTAGCCATTAAATGCAAAGTTGTATATACGGTATTTCCCATGAGATTTAATTCCAACCTGATATGGTAGTGTCTCATTATCATTAAGACCCGATCCGAAGGTAAATGAGTCACCAAAAAATAAGACGCACCCGGCAAGATTTGATTCGTTATAAGGAGGACCTATTCGTAATCCATTTTCGTCTATTGTGTAGGTTACATCATAAATTAATTCATCCTTGTAATACTTAGATGTGTTTATCTTAATACCCTTACCCGGCACATAGCCAAGAAAATCATTAGGAATACGATGCCAATCATTTGAAAATCGTTCTGTAATATAATAGTCGCCAGACTTAAGCCAACGATAACCCTCAAATAAAGTAAGTGCAATAACAATGGCAGCAAGGTTCAACCATAACGCCTTTAGTGAAGGACTACTGCTTGTTA
>JBLNAE010000145.1:0-4481 GCA_050259195.1 Ignavibacteriales bacterium | reverse complement strand
GCAGGAATTTACTCTGCCCCCACCCTTCGGAAGAGAGCCCGATTTACTGGGTTGTTATCTTGAATGTGATAGACATTGCAGCCTGCTCTATGGTTGGTAAAGGGTTACCTTTTTGATCAAGAGCGGAGACCGATTAGAGTTCGATTGGTGTTGGAAAATACTGCCAAAAGAGTAAGTATTCTGATGTCGCCGTACTTTGAACGATGAAGTTGAAAGTTTAAGATGTAAAGGAGGTGAGTGAAATGAAAATTCCAGGATTTACCGCAGAGGCTTCACTCTTCAAGACAAGCAGGCGCTACCAGTCTGTAGCGATGCGAGCTTACAGTAACGTGGGACAAAAAGTTATTTCTCAGCTGTCCATTGATCCATTTCCTGTATCGCACGGTTTTGGGCTTTTTGGTGATTTCTTCGGAAGCTTGTTTTGTAGACTTGCTTGCGAAGTCACCTACTCTTCGTGTTTGGAAGGTTGCGAAGGCACACCCAAAAATCCGAAGGGATCTACCAACTGTATTATTTGCGATCAGGAGCATAATGCATGCCTACAAGTATGTAGCTGAACTCGAACGTTAGGCATTAGCGGCTGGATGAGCGGTGTCAGACAAATTATATATACGAGGTGAATTAAAGTGAATATGTCAGGATTTACCGCTATCTTCTAATCTTTTGAATTTTGCAAAATATCGTAACTTTCCCTCAGCACCTTCCGCCTGATCTTTCCATTTGTGGTCTTGGGAAGTGACTCAAGAAATATTATCTCTCTGGGGCATTTGTATTTGGCAAGGCGGCGATGAGTATAGTCCAGAAGCTCCTGTTTTAGTTTTTCTGATTCGTCTCTTTCTTTAAGAACAACGAATGCAGTTGTGATTGTCTTATCCTCTCCAAGGTTTATCCCGGTTACCGCGCATTCACTAATCGCCGGATGCTCACTCAGAACCCTTTCTACCTCGAATGGCGAGACTCGATACCCGAAAGTAGTTATTATGTCGTCTTCTCTTCCCACAATCCAGAAATACCCATCCTCATCTTTGTAGAAGAAATCACCGCTCACAAACCAATTTTCACGAAACATCCTTTCGGTTTCCTGGGGTCTCTGCCAGTATCCGAGCATAATTCCCGGGTCATCCTTAGGAGTGGCTAGAACTCCCATTTCTCCCACACCGACTTCTTTTCCATCTTCATCAATTAATATAGAGCGATGCCCCGGCTGTGGTTTTCCGGGTGAGCCGGGCTTTATAGGCATTCCCGACATGTTTGAGAGATAGTAACTAAACTCGCTCATTCCAAGACCGTCATAGAGTTCTATTCCCAGTTTGTTTTTCCAGGAAAGAAATAATTCCTCGCTTAGATGCTCGCCCGCGCTCAAGGCATGGCGGAGGCTTGAGAGGTCAATGTCAGTTCCATCTGATACACGGGTCATTTGACGATAAACCGTAGGAACAGCCATAAATACGCTTACGCGGTATTTAGAAATTAGCTCAAAAAATTTCTTCGGATTGTGCTCCCCTCCGTAGATTACGGTTCCGCAACCGCGACGCCAGGGATCAAGGCACCCAGTGCCCAGCGTGTATGTCCAGTTTAACTTTCCCACGTGCATAACAATATCGTCGGATTTTAGAGATAGCCAGTAAGTAGCGGCAGGGTCATGTCCAATAAGGGCGCGTTGCGCATGAACTACGCCCTTTGAAAAACCTGTCGTGCCGGACGTGTAGCAGATATAGGCTATGTCATCAGCTTTTGTTTCAGGGACCTCTAAACTCTCAGGGCTTTGATTTATCAGTTCCGAGAAATCTAGGCATCCTGAAGGAACGGAGTTTCCAATTATAAGCGCATGTTTAAATTCTCTGTGCCGCCCCCGATTTATTTCCACAGCCTCGTACAATTGGGCCGAGGTAACTACCCCTTTTGCTCCACCATCGTCGAGTAAATAGCCAATCTCTTCAGACGTGAACATAGTGCTCGTCGGAATCGGAACGGCGCCAATCTTTATGGCTCCCAGGAAAGCGAGGGGAAACTCCGGAATGTTAGGGAGACGTATGAGGAGACGGTCGCCTTTTTGAAACCCGAGAGAGAGCAATGCATTTCCTATCCGATTTGTAACGCTTGCAATTTCGGCGAATGTGAGTTTTCTGGTTTCGCCTTCTTCATTTTCCCAGTACAAAGCGACTTTATTTCTATGGGATTCTCTTTTCGCGTGTTTATCCGTGCAGTCACGACCGATGTTATAGTAGGCGGGAATTTCCCATTTCCATGAGCGGCATAGACTTTCGTAATTAAATTCCATCTCGGTAGTTATTCAATGCGATTTTTTTCTTTGTAGAAAGTTACATTGATTGTATGGAATTTCAACATTTGGATACGCTAATGAAAAACTAAATTGGTAAGGAAAAGTCGAGGAGGTAATGGCCAAAGTACTCAAGGTGTCATTCCCCTATGTATTTAACGGGAATCCAGAAATACTCAGTGGTTATGGATTCCCGCTTTCGCGAGAACGACAACATAATCTACTGGCTCTTTACCAGATTAGGCTCTTAAACACCATTGGCATATAAGGTTTCATCTTGTCTGACCCGCGTACACGTTAGCGCCAATCGTCAATGAGGTAGACATTAGGCCGATTGTAACCGGGTTTATTGGGCCTGTGCATCGCGACGCCCTGCATGTCGGTGCGGAAGCCTCGCGCTATCATCTTGTTATAAGCCTTATGGCGACCCGTATTGACCCCGGCAACGAGACGCAACATACCTTTTGAGGATGCCAGTGCCTCACAGGCATCCAGAAGCCGATCGAAAACTCGCCCTGTGTTTGATCCCGGTTTCACAGCCCCGAACTTAATATAGCATGCACCGCTCCCTGCTTCGGTGCCTGATCCGCAATGACAGACGGCTAGCCCGACCAGTTTAGAGTTATCCCAGAGTAGCACAGTGTCACCAAGTCCCTGGGTGTCGCAAGCCCGGATTTCTCGCTCCACATTTAGCCCTTTGTAGATTGTGTCGGTCAGTTCATAGCAGGCATTCAGGCATCCTCATCGCTCACTCTCCGGCACCTCAGAATACCTTGACCATTGAAGCACAACTGCTTTTTGCTCAATGGGCTTCGACATAATCTTGGTGAGATCGATCCAATGAACATGAAAACTCCATCCTCCTCACTACCAAAGGAACTACCACCCCTCTGTATAGCCGCAGGGAACTTATCTATGATGTCACCTGTTGTACCAGGTATGGGGGGTGATCCATTAGTAAGTGCACCGTTAGCACCGTATATAGAGTCTGTTCCATAAAGAGCAGGAAGTCTCTGACCAGTCAAAAGATCTCCAGTACCGGTAGGTAGCTGCCACCAATCCGCCACCCACTCCACAACGTTTCCCACCATATCAAATACTCCCCAATTTGAAACGCACTTAGGTAGGCTACCAGTTGGAACAGATACTACCCCAACCAGCCCACTAGATATATTACAAGAATAATCGTCTGGTGTACCAGCAACAGCTAACTGCCATTCTGCATTTGTAAGCAACCGTTTCCCGACATTAGCACATGCCTGTTGAGCTTGAAACCAAGTTATAAACCCTGATGGGAGTACACCCGGTGCAGAGACCGCATATATCTTATGAGTGGAAGAACAATCATTGCCGTTTGGAGAACATGGATAGTCAGCTCCTGATACACCATACTCTGTGCCTCGTGGAACTCCTCGTTTCGTTGGTGGCTGTGACCAAACACTAGCCTCGTATTTATCCACACATACTGGTCCAGCCTTAACCATATTAACAGGACAAGCTGCAAAGGTAGGCTTTACGGAAAAGAATAAAAGCAATATAACCCACATTATAAATGTGGTGAGAATATAGAATCTAGTCATCATGACGCACCCTCCTTGTATTCTGGATGTACTATAGGGACGCAAGCCTTATGCCACTAAGTCTAAGGTACATAACCCGCTGAAACATTTAACAATTGCATAGAAGGATAATACTATTGAATGAGCTATCTGTCCGAATGTCAGACATCCAACATCATAATGGAAGGGAATATCTGTTCTCACTTCTTATTCCCTTTCCCTGTGTACCACCTTAAGGTTTAGGTTTGATATTTTCACACCAAGACACGCCTAAGGAAGGTAAGTGATTCATGGGGACGAAGGGGTATATTTACCCAACAATCCTCTTCCATAAAGAACTGGATTCGGAATAACCTTCGACCTCACCCGACAATTCTCCAGTAAATGATTTTCGTCCTGCAACAAAGATTCAACACTCTTTTGCAAATCTAACTGGTATCCATTCTCTGGTCTCTTCATCATTTCCTCAATTACCAGTCTTGTTGCCGAACTTGAAATAGAGAAAAAAGACCCGATAGAGTAATATCTCCGTAAATAACGAGAGTCCCTAATTCAGAAGGTGGGAGAAATAAGAGTAAAAATAAACCATCGCTATTTACGGTAAGATTTGAGTCAAATTTGGTTTATAGGGTATGAACTTT
>JBLNAE010000144.1:0-20388 GCA_050259195.1 Ignavibacteriales bacterium | reverse complement strand
AGGACACTGAGAAGAACATTCATGTCGTTGTAAGCTCTTGAAATTATTGGCGGGCGATGGGGGATTCGAACCCCCGACCTCTGGCTTCGGAGGCCAGCACTCTATCCACTGAGCTAATCGCCCGGTTTTGAAGCCTCTTTTGAAATCCCCAATTCCTTCATGACAAGTTGCATATCGTCCCACATAGGTTTCTTGAATCCGGGATTTCTCAGCAGCGCCGCAGGATGGTATGTGACCATGACCTTCGCCTTTCCGTAGGAATGAAACTTACCTCTGAGGTTCCCTAAATTTTCCTTTGTTTTTAGTAAGGACTGAGCGGCAGTCATTCCCAGGCAGACAATTACTTCGGGGTTTATGGTTCGAAGCTCCATAAGGAGAAACGGTTCGCATGCCGCCATTTCATCAGGCTCAGGTTTTCTGTTCTGAGGAGGGCGGCATTTTACGACATTGGTTATATAAACATCGAACCGCTCAAGCCCCATAGCGTTTATTACCTTTGTGAGCAACTGTCCGGCTCTTCCTACGAACGGTCTCCTCTGCTTGTCTTCTTCTTCTCCGGGGGCTTCCCCAACAAACACGAGCCGTGCTTTCGGATTCCCCTCTCCAAAAACAACGTTTTTGTGCAACTGATGCAGCTTGCTTTTGCAGTCCCTATCGGTTTCTACTTTGATCTCTTCAAGCGTGAGTTTTTTAGAAGGAGCATCAAAGATGCCAAGTTGCTCCTGAACCTTTATTACATCCTTTTCCTGAGCGGCCTTGTGTTGAGATGGGTCTTTTTTCTTCCTTTCCTTTGCCATGGCTACCAATCCCTCAAGCCCCAGAATTTTCTGAAATTCAAAATACCTTTTTAGCTCCTCTAATATTTCTCTTAAATCCGCCTCTAAATTCATCCGACTCAGTTTTGTGGGTTTTGAGCTTCTAATATAATACAATGTCTTTATTACATCAACATCTTTTTTCTTTAGGAGCACCAACGGAGAATTGTTTAGCTTTGATAATTTTCAAAATGCTGTAATCTTAATGAGATAAACAAATCCAAGGAGCGAACAGTATGAAAATTCTTATCACAGGCGGCGCGGGTTTTATCGGCTCTTATGTGGCCGATGCATTTATAAGAGAGGGGCATAAGGTCCTCATAGTGGACAACCTCTCCACAGGAATAGAAGAAAACATCCCAAGAGAGGCAGACTTTGTCAAATGCGATATTAGAGAAAGAACCCTTTTAGAGAAGGTCTTTTCCGATTTTAAACCCGATATGGTTAATCACCATGCGGCGCAGATAAATGTAAGGCAATCCGTGGAAGACCCGACATTCGACGCCGAGGTAAACATTATCGGGACGCTTAACCTGCTTGAGCTTTCTGTAAGACACAGGATCAAAAGGTTCATCTTCGCATCAACTGGCGGCGCAATCTACGGGGAGCCTGAAAAATTGCCCGCAGATGAAACCACGCCTCCGATGCCCATTTCACCCTATGGGGCTTCAAAGTATGCCGTTGAAAATTACCTTGGTTATTATAGAGCCGTTTACGGACTTGAATACGTCGCCCTTAGATACTCAAACGTTTACGGCCCGAGACAAAACCCTCATGGAGAAGCGGGAGTCGTGGCTATTTTTTGTAGCCGCATAATATCGGGAAAGCCGTGCATGATTTTTGGGGATGGAAGTCAGACGCGTGATTATGTTTTTGCCGAGGACGTTGCAAGAGCAAATATACTCGGTATTAATGCACCGGTTGGGAAATACAACATTGGGACAGAGATAGAGACATCCGTAAACGAGCTTGTGACGGTGCTGCGAAGGGCGGCAGGAAGGAAATTCGAGGTAGAGTACGCCCCGCCTCGCCCAGGAGAAGTCCAGAGGATTTCTCTTGACACAAACCTCGCCAAGCGGGTTCTCGGCTGGTCTCCGAAAGTGAATTTGGAGGACGGCATCGGACAAACGTGGAGGTGGTTTAGTAAAAGATAAAATTTGCAGGGGCGAATACAAGATTTGCCCGGAATAAAGGACCCTACGGGATGGATTTTTCTGAACTTAGCCGGATAACCAGCGGATTTACTCAATCAAGAATTATTCAGGTCGCGGTAAAGCTCGGCGCGTTTGACGCGATTGAAACCAGGGGAAGCTCTTCTGCAGAGATTGCCAAAGCCCTCAGCACAAACCCCAGAGCGACAGAACTTTTTCTCAACGCCCTTGTGGCCTTAGGGTTATTACACAAGGAAAAGGATAAATTTTACAATACCGACTCTTCTCTTACATACCTCGTAAAGACCTCGCCCAAATACTTTGGCGGAATGATTCTTTTTGAAGAAGGACTCTGGAGCACGTGGGGAAGGCTTGAAGAGGCGATTCACACGGGAAAACCTGCGAGGTCTCCCGATATGTTTCAGGAAAAAGAGGAGGAGACGGAAAGGTTCATAATGGCCATGCACACCCTTGTTATGGCAAGGGGGGATGCCGAGATTTTAAGCGATTTGCTGGATTTCAAAGAGACAAAAACTGTGATTGACATCGGCTCCGGGCCGGGAACGTATCCAATGCAATTTCTGAAAAAGTATCCTCATCTTAAAATTACGATATTTGATCTTCCGGGAACGCTCAATGTAACAAGAAAGGTTTTAAAGAAAGAGAAAATGGATGGAAAGATTGAGCTTGTCGAGGGGAATTATAATACGGATGAAATTCCACATGGGTTTGATGTGGTGTTTCTTTCAAACATCATTCACAGCGAGAATGAAGAGGCGAATCAAAAGCTCATGAAAAAGGTTTACGCGTCTTTGAATCGGAACGGGAGAATCATTATTAAAGACCACATCCTTGATGACACTCTTACAGGCCCTGCCATTGGGGCTATATTCTCCGTTCAAATGCTCCTTGTAACGAAGGGACGCGATTATTCATTTCGAGAGGTCGAGGGCTGGCTAGAGGATGCGGGATTTAAAAAATCAGAGTGGATAAGGCTAAAACCTCCTCTTACCTCGTCTCTTGTGATCGGGTGGAAGTAAATAGCGACAATTGCGAATCCGAGCCTATGTGGGTATCATTAAATATCCTGGAGGGTAAATCATGAATCGGAGATATGACCTTACGTATGATGTTAGAGTTGTTGAGAGAAACCTTCGTGAAGGGGCTATAGCGAAAAAGGATTATGAGGAGTATTTAAAGAAGCTCCCCGACATATCCGATAAAGGATGTCCCCTGGTAATAGAGGGAGAGCAGGAAGAAAATCAGGCTCAACTAAACGCGAATGACGAGGGAGAGAACAAATGAAGTGGGATTATAAAGTAATTTCGGTGGATGAGCTTTTTCCCGACCATAACGATCACGATATAGCCGTCTCAAAGCAAGCGGCGACTAACAGAAGGTCAAAGATGGGAAAGGGCTTCGAGCAGAATTTAAATCAGATTGGAAGCGACGGCTGGGAGCTTGTATCCATATTCGGGGAGTTTGGTATATTTAAAAGACCAAGGGAAGGGTAAAATCCTTAGGGAACTGCGCATCTGAAATGGGGAGTACACACATAATAGCTTTTGAAAAAGGGAATTGTAGGGATGAGGCATGCTTCGCTCCTATTCCTGTGTTTCTGGATTAAAAGAGTATGAATTTCATCCGACAAAAGTCGAGAGCTTATAAAATCTTCTGCCTGTCGGTATTTCTTCTTCTCCTTTTCATACCCGCTTCTGGATTTCCGATGAAAATCTCAGCTGATGGAGTAGAGCCATTCGAGGGAAAGACTGCCACCTCTGTAAGGGATATTGCGCTCTCAAATGCCCTTAAGGCGGCAATAGAGAAGGCTGCAGGACAGATAAATCCAAACCTGGATGACAAGTTAATCCAAAAGTTAAAAAGCGAAGACCCTCTTAAATACGTAAAGAGCTACAGAATCCTCAACGAAACCACTGTGGAAAAAGAATATAAAATCTCGATTGAAGCCAATGTGGATTCTGAAAAACTTGAAAACAGGCTTGGAAATCTTGCAGGCGTTTCGAGCAAGTCGCTCAGAAGCCCTTCTTCAATATCAATAGTGGTTCTACAAGGCCCTCAGAGCGACCCGATTATTAAAGACCTGTCTCTCACGGATGTAAAAAGAGAGATTTCTGTAGCACTTATAGGCTCGGGGTACAAAATTGTAGAGCCGCTGGGGGATATTAGATTACAAGCTTATGTGAGTTTAAAGACAACGGAAAATAAGGTGGGAGAAACCTCCATGTATTATGCGCTTGGAAGTGTCTTTATAAGAGCCGAGGACAAAGATGGAAAGATAATAACTGAGGTAAGCGAGAGCGCGTATTCAAACGGTCCCGACCTCAGCCAAATCAGCCTTGAGGTGCTAAAAGGCGCGGGAGCGAAGGCGGCGGAGAAGCTCAAATCGGAATTTGATAAGAGATGGAATGTTGGCGCCCCCATCAATGATATAAGGCAGGAGAATAAAAACGGAACTATAGAAATTTCATTTACTGATCTAAAAAGCTATAGCCAATATGAACAACTGAATAATGCGTTATTAACATCACCGGGAATTAAGGGTATAGACGAGAGGATTTTTAGGTATAAGGAAGCTTCATTTCTAGTGTTTTCAAAAACAAATACGGATGAACTCGCTAAGACTGTAGAGAAACTAGCCCTGCGTGGGTTTTCGCTGAAGCTCAATAACGCATCCTCGGACAGAATTGAGTTTAGTGTGGTGGAATACTAAAAGAACTATTCCCATTCAATTGTGCTGGGGGGTTTGGTGGAGATGTCGTAGACGACGCGATTGATTCCCTTTACCTCGTTTATAATCCGCGCCGAGACCCTCTCGAGGATTTCATAAGGAATCCGTGCCCAGTTAGCAGTCATTCCATCAAGGCTTGTTACGGCTCTGAGTGCTATGACGTTTTCATAAGTCCTTTCATCTCCCATAACGCCCACGGTTTTTACGGGAAGAATCACGCAAAACGCCTGCCAGATGTCGTTGTATATTCCGGCTTTTTTTATCTCCTCTATGAAAATAGAATCGGCGAGTCTCAATTTCTCTAATTCTTCCTCCGTTATTTCTCCTATAACCCTTATCGCAAGCCCCGGACCGGGAAAGGGGTGACGCTCAAGTGTTTCCGCAGAGAGTCCGAGTTCGCGTCCTACGGCCCTTACCTCGTCTTTAAATAGCTCTCTCAAAGGCTCAATCAATTTCAGATTCATCCTCTCGGGAAGGCCGCCCACGTTATGATGGGATTTAATCTTTGCCGATGGCCCCCTTACGCTCATGCTCTCTATGACATCGGGATAAAGAGTCCCCTGCGCAAGGAACTCGGCTCCCCGAATCTTTGAGGCTTCATCCTCAAACACTCTTATAAATTCCTCTCCGATTATCTTTCTCTTCTTCTCCGGGTCTTCTACTCCACGGAGTTTGTCGAGGAATCTCTTTCCGGCATCTACGTGAACTAGATTAAGCCCCAAATCCTTGAATGTCTCTACGACCTCTTTTGCTTCGCCCAGCCTCAAAAGCCCGGTATCTACGAATATGCAGTGGAGCTTGTCCCATACAGCCCGCTGAACGATTAGAGCGGCAACGGCTGAATCCACACCGCCTGAGAGGGCGCAAATTACATGAGAGTCTCTTACCTTTTCCCGAATCTCTTTTATTGCGGTCTCTACAAACGACTTTGGCGTCCATGACCCCCGGCATTTTGCAATCTTGAAAAGAAAATTCGAGATTATTTCCCTGCCAACCGCGGTGTGCACAACCTCTGGATGAAACTGGGTACCGAAGATTCTGCCCTGCCTGTCCTTCATTGCCGCAACGGGCGAGTTCTCACTCTTTGCGATAGAGACAAACCCTTTTGGGAGTTCGAGCACACGGTCTCCATGAGACATCCACACCCTGGTTTTTTGCGGGATATTCGAGAAAATATCCAGTCCGTCGGTGATCTCAATATCTGCAGGCCCGAATTCACGCTTTGTTGAACGCTCAACCCTTCCGCCGAGTAAGTGAGCCGTAATCTGCATTCCATAGCATATGCCAAGAATCGGAATGTCTAACTCAAATATATCCGGACTGAGAGAAGGCGAGCCATCATCCCACACGCTTGCGGGGCCGCCTGAGAGGATAATCGCCTTTGGCCGCATCTCTTCTATCCGCTCTAAGGGTTCGCTGAATGGCTTAATCTCGGAATAAACGCCGAGTTCGCGCACCCTCCTTGCGATGAGCTGCGTGTACTGAGACCCGAAATCAAGGACTAAAACAGTTTCACGCATTTTGAACCTTTAAGACTCTTGAGTTGATGACTCACATTATGCGGCGTTCAGGTTTTGTCATGTTCGAATGTCTTTATCGGACATCCGTAGTGAATAATTTAAGGGATAAGCAGGCAATAATCAAATCAGCTTTACGGACTGCTTTTACTTATTTGATCTTTTCTTCTTGACTTGAAATTAGGTTTTTTGTACCCTATGAGTGATAGTTAAAGGATGAAATTATCTATGTTCAGTATCAAGAATCTAATTGAAGCAGACCCTGAAAAGCTAGGCGGAACACCCATATTCTACGGTACGCGCGTACCTATTCAGAATTCATTTGATTGTTTAGAAGAGGGAGAAACTATTGATCAGTTTCTCGATCAGTTCCCCACTGTAACTCGCGAGCAGGCTTTAGCTGTGTTAGAAGAATCGAAAGAGAAATTACTCGCCAGCCATGAAAGTGCTGCTTGATGATGTGTCACCCGGTATCTTAAGCGTGATTTCACAGGGTATGAAGTTTTCACGATTGAGAAAGCTGGATTTAAAGGTTTAAAGAATGGTCAGCTTCTACAAGCTGCCTCCGGTCAATATAATGTTCTCATTACGGTTGATCGAAATCTTACATATCAACAGAATCTCAAATCACTTGCCATCGCAATTATCGTGCTTGCTGCCAAGAGAAACACATATGCAGCGCTAAGACCTTTAATGCGCAGGTTCTTGAAATTCTTGGTAAGATAAGAGCGGGTGAGGCTGTAGTAGTAACGTAATGAAAAAAGACAATATGGCAAGAAATAAATCTAAGACTCTACCCAAAGTGGAGTTCTTTGACACTCACGACATGGGCGATTATTGGGATCAGATGCCGGAAGCAAGTGTTGAGGTGAATATAAGGAAGGAGGGAGAGAAATCATGCCAATGCATGCAAGTTGGGTACACGGAAATGCACTTACCGTTGAATCGCCGGAGAATCTGGCACGAGTGGGACATTATGGCTGGGGCGCAGATATGCTAGTACAGCCGGGCAAAGGAAGCTGGTTTCACATTGCACTGCCGACGCCGGTGATCACAGGCGACATTCGCACTAAATTGTATCGCGTCTTTCTTCTCTTCAGAGGCGACTCAGGCAGTATTCGAAATGTTCATGTCTACGATGGCTCATCCAAGATCCAGGAATTCAATGACCTCATGTTTGAGGGAGAACACCGTTTGGTATTAGACGGGCAGAACACATTCAACCTAGCAACTCCGCATACTGTGGCATGGGGTGTTGGTATCTCATTCTTCTTTGTAGCCAGTATCGGTTTTGATACTACGATCCCACCAGCACGTTTAATTTTGGGAGCGGCCGGAGGTGATTTTTTCACCTAAAGGTGTAACGTCAGAACTATCTTGCAATCTGGCAAGGAATAGACCACAATACTATGTAGCCTATAAAATCGTCTTTACTGAAAATGCGGTTAACGACTTCAACACTCTGGACGCCTGATGGCGAGCGACGGTTCGAGATGCGATTCGCGTCCGTTTGACTTATGAACCAACTAAACAGAGCAAGAGCCGTATCAAAAGATTAAGGGATTTGAGACATCCCCAGTTCAGGCTCAGAATAGGTGAGATACGTGTCTTTTATGATGTAGCCGATACGGATGTTGTTATCGTTGCCATAATGTCAAAGGAGAAAACAATTCAATGGCTAGAGAAACACGGAGAAAAATGATTAAAATACCACTCTCAAAAGTGAAAGACAACTTTTCTGAGTTCATCAAGAAGGCGGGCAAGGAGGAGATAATTGTAACCATCCACGGACGCCCTGCTGCGGTGATTATTGGATTCGAGAATGAAGATGACTGGCTGGAATATCGCTTGTTGAAAGACGAGAAATTTCTAGCCCGCGTTTCTGAATCAAGGCGGCAGTATAAAGAAGGAAAATATAAAACTCTGGAGGAATTGCCTTAAAAAGCAGCCTAACGCCAGTTGCAGTTGTATTCTGTGTATCCAAAGGGGTTAAGGACGGAAGTCGGCTTGATTTGAAATTAAGTTTTTATATCTAGCAGTAAAGATTATTCAATCCTGTAGTTCGGGGCCTCTTTTGTGATTATCACGTCATGAACGTGGCTTTCACGAAGCCCTGAAGAGGTGACTTTTATAAACCTTGCCTTCTTCCTTAGCTCTTCAACGGTGCGGCATCCCGTATATCCCATTCCGGCTTTTAGTCCCCCTACGAGTTGATAAACCATTGCGGCAATCGAGCCTCTGTATGGAACCCTCCCTTCAATCCCTTCGGGAACGAGTTTAGACTCTATCATCTCATCCTGCGCATATCTATCGCGGCTTCCCTTTTTCATTGCCTCAATTGAACCCATTCCGCGATAGACCTTATAAGTCCTTCCCTGATAGAGAACTGTCTCGCCGGGTGCTTCGTCTGTTCCTGCAACGAGATTCCCTATCATTACCGAATGCGCTCCTGCGGCGAGGGCTTTAGCTATATCGCCCGAATACTTTATTCCGCCATCGGCAATTACGGAGACGTCGTACTTTTCTGCCACCCTCGTCGCATCTTTTATCGCCGTAATCTGCGGGACTCCTATTCCTGCAATGATTCGAGTCGTGCAAATTGACCCCGGGCCTACTCCTACTTTTATTGCATCCGCGCCAGCCTTAATCAAGGCTTCCGCTCCCTCAGCCGTCCCGATGTTTCCTACAATCAAATTTGCTTTCCGAAAATTAGATTTTATAGAAGTTGCCGCGTCAATCACCCTTTTTGAATGTGCGTGCGCAGTATCAATCACCATCACGTCACACCCGGCTTTAAGAAGCGCCTCAATCCTCTCCTCCCTATCCGAGCCGACGCCGATTGCCGCCCCGCATCTGAGCCTCCCCATCTCGTCTTTACACGCATTTGGATGCTTCTCTATTTTTTCTATGTCTTTTGTCGTTATAAGACCGCGAAGCTTGAAGTCGGCATCCACTACAGGGAGTTTTTCAATCTTGTACCTGTGGAGAAGCTCTTTTGCGTCTTCGAGTGTTATTCCCTCTCTGACAGTGATAAGCCTCTCTTTAGAAGTCATTAACTCATCAACTCTCAGGTCAAGGTTTTTCTCAAATCTCAGGTCTCTGGCTGTAATAATTCCAAGGAGTTTTCCGTCTTCCTGTGTAACGGGAAGTCCAGTTATATTTTGTTTGAGCATAATGTCAAGCGCTTCCCCAGCCTTATGATAGGAGCGCACGGTTATTGGGTTTATTATCATTCCGCTTTCATGCTTTTTTACCTTCTCTACCTCCGCTGCCTGCTCGGATAAGCTCAGATTCCTATGTATTATTCCAATTCCTCCCTCTTGAGCCATGGCTATGGCGGTTTTCGCCTCTGTAACAGTATCCATCGCCGCGCTTAGGAGCGGAACATTGAGTTTAATTTGAGGGGTTAAATAGGTTGAGACGTTTACTTCATTTGGAAGAATCTCTGAATAGCCGGGAACCAACAGAACATCATCAAAGGTCAGGCATTCTTCAACTTTATCCTCAAGCATGGAACGTCACCCTCTTGATTTTCCAGCCTTAATTCTCTTTCTTTCCGGTCTTCCATTGTGACGTATAGGAGTCTTTGGAAGCTTTAACACCTTCGTCGGAGGGCTGAGTCTCGAAGGGGTCTTGACGATCTCTATCACCTTTTTTCTCATCTCAGGAAGAGTCACGCCAAGCTCAATTTCAATCTCCTGCTCTTTATCACCCAGGTTTACGAAAACCGGAAGCACACCAACGTATGTGCTTGTATCAACCCTTTCAAACCCAAGGGCTTTGAGAAGCTTCTTGGGGAGAATCGGGAATACCAAGGTTGCAACCTCTGTCGTTTCCTCTGGAAGCAGACCATCCTGACTTACGCTTATTTTAAGCCGTGTGGATTTCATTCCGCCTTGTCACCCCCTGTAAAAACACTCCCGTCATATGTATCTCTAAGAACTATATAATTTAGCAATAACACAAAGTCGTTGTGTGCTTACTTTGCCCTCTTTAATACTGCTTTGTTCACTAAAAAGAGGAATTGACATTCTTATAGAATTACTACCAAAGTAGTTTACTTAATTTAGAGTGAAATAGCAAGAGTTGATATATAAAATAATCGGAAGTCATTGAATTAAGCCCGTAATTATGGAGCTATATTCTATATACCGGGGCATGCTTGGCCGTATGGCTATTTGTAGATATACACCCGAAAATGCTAAAATCTGAGAGCCCGCGAGACAGATTTCGCATATTTATATCTATTCTGGGTCTATTGAGAAACTTGCCGGGAGACGCAGTTTTAACCAATTTTTACGGGAGCTTACAAAGGCTAATGGCTGTATATTTTACTTATTCCGAACCACTTTCAAAACCCTCAACCTGGATGTCATATTTTAAGCCCAGTATTCTGCTTTTCGATGGAAAAACTATGAAAAATGGTATAGACTCGCCCGGTTGAATACCGTAATTGAGCCCGGCAAGCTTCTGAGGATTATCAAAATCTATATCGCCATTCCTCCTGTTGAGCTTCATAAAAACCTCTTCGAACGGAAGGTCTCTAAGCTCATTATCTGTAAAGGTATTTCCTGCATGGACAACCTGCTCAAAGAGCCTCTCTCCGTTACTCCTAAATTCGCTCTTTATCCTTATATAGCTTACAGGATACTTGGACTTATTTGTAACGTGTCCAGAGACTACGTAAATGAGTCCATTTCTTGTACTAAGCCACCTGTCTAAATGATCAGATATTACAACATCATCTTTCGACACCTGATTAAGCTTTGAGAAAAGTTTGGATGAAACGAAAGCTGTAATTCCATGAAACTTGCCTTTTGGGATTAAATCTAAATTTACCATAATCACGAGTCCAGCACCCAATATTATAGCTAAAATAAAAAGTAGAAGAAGAGCCAAGCCGGCCTTTTCTAATACGCTTCTCCCAGAGGTTTGTGTTCTCGGCCTTACCTTCGTCATCGTGGGATAGGAAGACGCTTTTGAGCTGTCTCTTTTAGTGATCGTGAGCTTTTCCATATCCACCGTCAGCTTATCTGGTGTCGGCCTTATTGAAACTGCGGGTTTTTCAACTTCTTGACTAGGCTCAGCCATTTTTGATGAACTGTATACTTGAGATCTTTCATTTGCCTCGAACAGCTTAGGAGGTTCAGTGAGAGACTCTACGGGTTCCTCATTAATGCTCAGGTTCTCCCAGCTAAACCCCGAGCGATCCTCTCTTTTCTCAATCTCTAAGGTTTCCTCTTTTAACTGAGCCTGCTCTAAGCCGATAGTAGGTGTAGTCGAACTGTCTTGTTGAAAGGCCTGCCCCAAGCCCTGGGCCTCGCCGAAGGGCTGAAATGGCTCACGAACGTCTGCTTTTATAGGAGGCTCCGCAACGGGCTCATTTCCCTCTTTTTTGATGCCAAATTCTTTCCAGTCGAATCCGTCCACAGAATTTTTTTCTTTCTCTAAGTCAACTTTTGGCTCCTTCTGAGGAGGGGTTTCTACAGGGATTTCGTTTCCCTCTTTTTCTTGAGATATTGTTTTTTGTTCTCCGACCGATTTCTCTAAAGATCTAGAAAAATCCCGTGAGTCAAAAGAAGGTTCCGTCTTCTCCTCCTTTCCCATGTTGATGCTTTCCCAATTAAAACTCTTCTCTCTGCCTATAACTGTGCTATCTTCACTCTGTTTTTCGGATTGAACGCTAAGCCCAGGATCGGATTGCTTTTCTTCTTTTTCTATACTGCTACTTTCCCCATTGAGGCTTTTTCCTTCATCCGCAACGGCACTACCTCCACTCTCTTTCTCAGGTTGGGTACTAAACCCGGTGTCGGTTTGCTCTTCTTCTACAGATATAGAAAATACGTTTCCACATTTCGAGCACCTAACTTTACTCCAAGGCTTAATCCTGGAATCATCAATTCTGAATCTTGTCTTACAATTTTCACATTGGACTATCATGATTTTATTTCTTCCCTTGAACTCAACCTCGAAGGCGTGTTTTTAACTCAATCAATACTCATTAAAATTAATGTTTTGTCCTATTGAAGTCAAGTTTAGAGGAAAGGAGGGCGGTTCTCGAGTAGAGCCATTCGAGAGGCGGATTTTAAACCTATTTCTACAGCATTTATATTGCCAGAATTAGTTCATAAAAGGATGCGGGCAGGTGAACCCAAGCAATCTCTTTTCGAGGGAAAAATAGGAGAACCCCAGGGTTCCTGATTATCTCAGAATGAAACTCACAAAAGGTATTAGCCTTTTGAGGCAGGGGCACATGGATACTCCCCTAGAACCGCAACGACAGTCATGGGGTTGCGGTTAGATGGAATCTGTATTTATTTACTTTCCTGCACCTATAACCTGGGATTTACATGAGTTGCATTCACAACCAATCATCCACCCATAAACCCTCGATTCTTTTCGGCACCCCGAGCAGGTTATTCTCATTACGTGTCCCTCTCTACCTCTTGATTCCGATATAACGTGCCATTCACGAACCGGCGAGCCTTGACAATCCCAACAAATCCTTGTCACAGTCATATTATCCTCCTCGCATTAAACGATTTGTTGTATAAATACTTTGCACTAAATCTGCACCTTGTCAATAATGTCTTGGAACAATCCATAAAAGGTTCATCGGGTTGAGGACTTAGAAGAAGATTGATTGTACATTCGATGGTCTTTTAGACAGTTGCTCAAGCAGGAACTCGATATTGCTTTAATACAGTAATACCAATCTTCCATAGATTTGTAGAGCAAGAATTATTGTCCTAGCAAATCAACTAACCTGTCACGAAGCGAGGTTGTTGTATTTTGCAGAACTTGGTTTCCAACTGAGAAACCACTGGTCAGCCTCAATTTGGACTTCGCTATTGACCGAACACTGAGTGTCCCTACGGCTGCTGCTGGGGCAATCCGAATCTTTATGGTACCGTCATTGAAAACAGGAATGACCTCAACGGAAAGGTCAAACTGCGAATCAACATATGCTCTGCCGGGAAGCAGCGTGACACCACCGGCAAACCCGACAGAAGTGGCAATTGCTCCAGCATAATATGCAAAACCGTCGGGTCGCATCTGGTGAATTGCCACCGCGTCTTGTGCCAGCCCACGATCCCACGCTTCCGCTCGGCGATATTCGACGAAATAACTCAGTTGTTGGGGTGTGTCGAAATCAACTACTGCAACTTGCTGGCGGACAGTATTGTGAAATTGAAAAGTGTTTAAAAAGCACGTTGTTGTTGCGGGACGCTTTCCGTTCGATTGAATTCTGACTACGTTTAATTCGGGTAGCCACCCGGCCTTATGAGTGTAAGGCGAACAGAGTCCTGGACCGCTCTTTCCGAATCGCTCGTCGTCATATCGAGGGTCGGTATTCCCGTATTGCTAAGCACTCATCAGGCAATAGGGGCTACCGTAATCGTTGCCATTCATAAAGCGCGTGTGAACGAGACCGTGAACGTGACCCATTTCATGCAGGATAAATGAGGCACGCATGCCGCCCAAATCCACGGACATGTTGCCGCCGGACGCTCCGGCTCCGGCTTCACCTCCAACGTTAACGTTTTGGCCGATAAATGGCACTTATGAAGACGAGCTTCGGACCGAAGTCGGCGACGTTATTGTTTATGGCACAGGCTGTATCAATTGCCATTTGGATAGAGTCAGAGCGTTTAATCATCAACATCTGTTGCGACGTAACGAGCAGCTCAAACCAGCCGAAGACGCCCGATTCGCGCAGATCAAGCTCAAGAAACGAAATATCACGCCAGTAATCCACCGCTCCGCCAAGTCCTTCGGTAAAGAAATTGACGAAATACTGCTTGATATCATTGCGGTCTGCCACTCCTCTGCACTTGCACAAAAGCACTGCCCAACGAACTTTTTTGCTCATACATTTACTCCTTCCTTACTGCAACGCGATCAAAATCGGTATCAATCCTTGACCGTCTGCCAAAGAACGCAACGCCTTTCCAATCACAGACCCAAAAGCCTTGAGTGGATCATCTGCTTTCATGGCATGACCAGGTGTATGAGACGTAGTCAGCAGATCACCAACCTCAATGGGTGAATACCGAGCATCTACTTTGCAATAGACCTTACCCACTAATGCTATTGGCATCCTGTTGTTTTCGGATTGCCGCTTACCCAAGATAATGCCGGGTTTGTAGTCTCCTGCATCGGAAATAACACCTGCCACTCTCTTATCGTAGGCCTTCTCGCTTTGCCTTAACGCACCTTCCTGATCAATCACCATAACTGTTCCCGACTCAATCTTCTCTGCTCCTGATATATCGAAGTCTTCTGCACAGTCTTGATTTGTTAGGAAGATATCTCCGGTGACAACGACATTCCCCTTAAAAAAGCCCGCTGGGCCTTGCCCCTACTTTCAGCGTACACACCAGCGCCCGTGCCGTTGGGATTGAGCATATACGCTGCAATTGCTGCTACATTGGGAGAGTTGGTTTCACTATGTATGCCCTCGCCAGTCTCACTTGTAGCCCATACACCTACACCGGTGTTGCTTTTACCCACCACGCCAGCACCGCTTGACTTGTGTTCACCCCAAACGCCAGCGCCACCTGTTGTGCTGTTGGTTTCTCCGTAGACACCGTGCCACGTCTTGCTGACCCCTATAACCCCTGGGCCAACCGCTTCTCCATAGACTCCTGCTCCGCCAGTTGTGCTGTCGCTAAACCCACCGATACCATGCCAGCCCCTGCTCTTCCCAACCACCCCCGCGCCAGTGGACTCTCCGTAAACGCCAAATGCTTCTGGGTTGTCACTAAATCCTCCAACACCGTGCCAGCCTTTGCTCTTTCCAACGATACCAGCACCTTTACTTTCACCATATATGGCAATGCCGCCTCCATCGTGTATTCCCACAACAGTACCGTGGTTAACACTGTGTGCTCTTCCTCGAACACCCTCATTTCGAGTGCTCTCTCCAAGAACTCCAGGTACATTTGGGTCTGTAGATTGACCATTTACATGGTGGCATGATATATCTCCTTTTACGTGATTTATACTAAGCTCTTATATCACGAAGAGAGATTTGACGTCAAGGAAAATTTTTTCATCGTATTCTCAAGAAAGCTTACTTCTTCTATTCGTGGCTCACAATTCAATGGATTTCCACATATTTCCTCAACAAAGCCCATTTTGTTATTTCTTGTGCTATTATATTTCACTCATCTGTAGTGTTTTGATGAGGAGAACCGAAATGAAAGGAGAAAAATCAATCAACGATTCGAAAACCGAGTTTCATAAAAGTTCTATTGTTATAAAAACTGAGTTTCCGGAACTCCCCGCGCCAAAGAGGGGAAAGGTAAGAGACATATATGACCTGAGTGATAAACTCTTGATTGTGGCTACAGACCGCATCTCCGCATTTGACGTTGTTCTGCCAGATGGAATTCCACAGAAGGGAAAGGTGCTCAATCAGGTTTCAAAGTACTGGTTCGGAAAAACCCGTGATATTATTCCAAACCATCTTATCTCTACGGATATTGACAATTATCCAGAATCTCTTTGGAAGCATCGCGATGTTCTTGAAGGGAGAAGCATGATGGTCAAAAAGGCGCGGCCACTTCCTGTGGAGTGCATCGTGCGGGGATACCTTTCAGGGTCGGGATGGAAAGAGTATCAGAGAAGCCGTTCGGTCTGCACGATTCCTTTGCCGTCTGGTCTTGTGGAGTCCTCTAAGCTGGAAGAGCCTATTTTTACACCCTCAACTAAGGCCGAAGAGGGACAGCACGATGAAAACATCCCGTTTGAAAAAACGGTCGAAATCCTCGGCAGGGATTTGGCTGAGCGTGTAAGGGAGATCAGCATCGCCCTCTACAGCCGGGCTAGACATATAGCGGAAGAAAAAGGGATAATCATTGCTGACACAAAGTTCGAGTTTGGGATTAATGAGGATAGCGGAGGGCTAATACTCATAGATGAACTCCTTACGCCCGACTCCTCCAGATTCTGGCCAAAGGATGAGTATGAGCCGGGAAGGCCGCAGAGGAGCTTTGATAAGCAATTTGTAAGGGACTATTTGACCTCCATTGGGTGGAATCAAAAACCGCCTGCACCTTCTTTGCCGCCGGATGTTATAGTGAAAACAACTGAGAAGTATGTTGAGGCCCTGAGGAGACTCACCCAGGACTGATCTTCCTATGCTCGCGTGTAAACACTTTGATAGTTTCCCCTTAGCTATGGATATTAAACCCTCAAGGAATGGTATACTAGGAGAGACATGGAATTAAAACAGGATGAGTACGAATTTAGAAAGGAAGTATTAGAGAAGGCGCTGGGGATTGCGAGAAGGGAATGGGCAAATATCAGGCTGTCACTTGAGCTTTGCGGCGATATTGGAGAGTTTCGTGAAGAGGATTTTATGGTGGGTATTATAGAAGAAGACGTGATAATTAAAGAGCCGATCTTAAGCCCTACAAAATCCGTTTCAGGTTATGCCCCTACGTTTTATCCCATGTACCTCATAAGAAACCTCACTCTGATGGGTATGAAATTTTCTGATTATGGATATAAAACCGTTGAGGCTCTGTATGTCTTTATCGAGCTTACTATAAAAGCCGTAGAAAGGATTGGTCTTGTGGGAACATTCAGTGCGGGATTTGGAAGCGGATACGGATATGTCCGCACGGGCTGGATCGGAGAAAAGGGAAGAGCAGAGGAAAGGGAGATTTTCTTTAAGATGTTTTTTAAAGGATGCAAGAACTATGACTGGGATTTTAACTCGACCTCGGTGAAAGAGAGGCTGAAACAGATTTTTGACAAATTCATGGCGTGGCAAAAAGACCCGAAGTTATACGAGACCGAAGTAAAACCGAAATCCAGGGTTAAGCCCATGATGGTTTAATAAATCAGATCCAAATCCCCTTTTCCCCTGATGCAGTCCCAACGGGGCGGACTCGGAGTTCACGGCAGCCTTTGGGAGTTGGAAAAATCTTGCCTGGATTAAAGAGACCCTTCGGATCAAATGTATCTTTTATTCTCTCCATAGCCTTGATGTCATCCTCGGTAAAGAGCCAGCTCATATATTTGTTTTTCTCAATCCCAACCCCATGCTCGCCTGTGATTGTTCCTCCTGCCTCTACGCAGAGCTTTAATATCTCTCCCCCGGCTTCAATAACCCTTTCTAGTTCTCCCGGTTCCCTTGGATCAAAAAGGATCAGCGGGTGAAGGTTTCCATCCCCTGCGTGCGCAATGTTGGCAATGAGAAGCGATCGCTTCTTTCCAATTTCTATGACTTTTCTCAGCACCTCTGGAAGCTTTGGGCGAGGGACAACCCCATCTTGAGTGTACTGGTTTGGCCTGATCTTCCCGACTGCACCAGCAACGCTTTTTCTTCCCTTCCAGAGAAGCTGCCTTTCTTTTTCCGTCTCTGCAATTCTCACATCACGTGCGCGGTTCTTGATGCATAAATCTCTTATCAAAGGAAAAGACCTCTGAAGCGTCTCTCTAAGCCCTTCGAGTTCAACGAGAAGTACGGCCTCAGCATCCACTGGATAACCAGCATGAAACGCCTCTTCGACGGCGCGAATTGAGAGCCTGTCCATCATCTCAAGCGCGGCTGGGATAATTCCGTTCTCGATGATGTCGGCTACGGTCTGTCCGGCATCATTAATGCTATCAAAAATCGCAACCATCGTGCCTACGGCTTCAGGTAGGTGCATGAGCCTTAGAGTTATTTTTGTAACTATCCCCAGCGTGCCTTCGGAGCCTACGATTATTCCCACGAGGTCATATAGAGGAGTATCGAGCGATTTTCCCCCAATCTCTATAGTTTCTCCGTCTGGAAGAACCACTTCAAGTCCCGTAATGTGGTTTGTTGTAGCGCCATAAGCAACGCAATGAATGCCGCCTGCGTTCTCCGCGACGTTTCCGCCGAGTGTGCATACCATCTGACTTGAGGGATCGGGGGCATAAAAGAACCCATAAGGCGCGACTGCTTTTGTGAGTTCTAAATTTACTACCCCCGGCTCCACAACAGCCAGGCGGTTCTTTAAATCTATCTCAAGAATCCTATTCATCTTTGTAAGCGAAACCATAATGCCCCCCGAGACCGGAATCGCGCCCCCGCTTATCCCTGTTCCTGCGCCGCGCGGGACTATTGGAATATTTTCTCTATTTGCGAGTTTTACTATATCTGAAACCTCGGATGTTTTAGAAGGAAAGACCACAAAATCGGGAAGGGCACTCATCACGAATGCGTCCTGTTCATACACAATGGCGTCCTCTTTATGGTATAGGACGTTCTCTTTTCCGACAATAGATTCGAGTTGTTTGACAATTTTAGGCTTATCCATTACTAAATCATATTCCTGTCAAGCTTTCTATATTGAATCGCCTCCGAGATGTGATGCGAGCGGACATTTTCAGAATTATCCAAGTCCGCTATGGTGCGTGCGACCTTCAGGATTCTATCATAAGCCCTGGCGCTAAGCCCCAGCCTGTCTATCGCAGTCTCAAGGAGTTTTATCCCCGCCTCATCGGGCTTTGAGAATTTCTTTACATATCTTGGGGTCATCTGAGCATTTGAATGGATTTTTGTTCCCTGAAGCCTACTTTTCTGAATCCCTCTTGCACGGTTTACTCGCTCTCTGATATTGGAAGAGCCCTCTCCCGCCGATTCGCTTGAGAGTTCCCTGTATTTTACAGTGGGAACCTCTATGTGAATGTCAATCCTGTCAAGAAGAGGACCTGAAACTTTGGCCCTATATTTTTGAATCTGAATTGGAGAACACGTGCATTCCTTATGCTAATTCTAGCATTTGTGTAGGTTAGCGTCAAATGGTGATGAGTTGCAGAAACCTTTGAGTTTAAAGGGCTTCTGAGGTTTCTATGACAGCAGCATTAGTGTTGTAGTGTGCAAATATGTGATACAATGTGAGTGGAACTATAGCCAAAACTGTAGCCATGAATAAAAAAAGAAAAATAGCGATAGTGTTAATTTTGGTGGGTTTTTTCCTGCCGCTTTTTCTATTCCCTCTCAGTAGAACTAACCCTTTAGATGATATTTTAAATTTAGACAAGGCAGGGTGGATAGTTTCCTTGATCGTATTATATCTTTAGGAAACCTGAATTTTGGATTTGATGTTCCAATTGCTTTTTCAGTCTTACTTATCTTTGTTGGAGTAATAATGTTAGTTCTTTCTGTAACATCCAATCAAAAATAGGCTAGGCGGTCCCGTCAAGAATCACCTAGCCTTTGGGGATTAAAGATATGAGCAAAATAAAACAAATAAATAAAAAATCAACACCAATAGAAGCCGGAAGCGATGAAATATATGTCCAAGAAACAAAAAGAGAGATACAAGAAAATCATGAATATTTAATGCAGAGATTGTTCGATAATTTTCTTCTAGTAACCCTGGATTACGATTATCCAGCAGCTCTTAGAAAAATCATAGAAAACGAAATTGGTGCGTATAGTTTTATGAATACTATTTACTTTTGAGTTCTTATGTGCAGAAAATCTTATCCGTTCATAAATTCATTGATGTTAAACATGCCAAAAAAGACTATGTTATAAATAGACTCCGAGAGATCTTTCCAGGATTGGAGTTAAAACTAAATTCTAGAGACTTAGCTAGCAAAGGTAAAATTGCAATAAAAATTCTAGCTACACAATTTAAAACTTCTGCTCCAACTATCGAGAGGTTGCTTAAACAGGCGAAACCTCGAGCCCAATGGTTATATAATTTGGAACCGATCCGTACATCCACCGATCTTTTTCGTGCAGTATATTCGCTTATAGTGTCTCACAAATGTGAAGCAGAACAAAAGCTAAATTTTAAGCTGAAAAGAAGACCCTTCGAAAACAGCGACTTCCTGGAGGGTTATATTAATAGTTTAAAGATTATAAATTCTATAAACACATTGAAACCCCAGTAAATATGAAGCACCATTTGACGTGACTTGAGTAGATTGTATCCCATTACCCCCTTGCCTTCTTTAGGCTTGTTGACAAGCAATTATGATCTGTGAGATAGTGGGGAGAGAGAAGTATTACACAAAGAAGTGAGAAAGATGCCATATCAAGTAACTGAGGGGTAGCGGAGTTTTTTCTTTTAAAATCAGAGGGATTTAGGATAATAATAGCAAAATCTAACAGCTGTGGAGAACTCCGAGATGCAAGAAGTATCAAGACTCAATCCCGAATG
>JBLNAE010000143.1:0-5164 GCA_050259195.1 Ignavibacteriales bacterium | reverse complement strand
CTATAATCATTAACTTTATTGTTTTTTAGTCATTTACTTGATTATTTGAGAGATCACATGGTCAAATAAAAATGTAAGAAATTAAAGAAGTTACTACTCTCTTATCCCGAACTCACGTTATTCTAATTCAATTTATTTATTAAACCATCTCGGCTTTGCATTGTTCGACAATGCTTCTCCAGAGAACATCGTCAAACCTGCCATCCTCAATAAGTTTGGATCCTTTTTCCAATCAAGGATAGCCTGTACCCTCTTAGAGAATGTGTCGAAAGCCGTCCTTTGGGGTTGTCTGTCATCGAGAAGGGCCTCTATCCTCCCAGTGTTTATTACAGGTCTCAGTCCCACAAAACCTATTGCCACCTTTACCTTGTCGGCATTGACTCCTTCTGCAACACAGAAGGCCCTTTTATAAGCCTCCAACTGCTGCCGGTGCTTAGATCCGTTACCTTGGTCTCTATCTGTTTTCCAATCGACTATCTGGTAGCTATCCCCTCTTTTGAAAATAGCGTCAATAGACCCACTAAAGGTGAGTCTCTCATCGGTTTTAATAATGCCGGATAGAGAGGTATCCTGAACCGGTATTCCGTAGCAAGTACTTCTGGATATTCACCTTTTACCTTATTCACGAGGAGTTTCAAGTTCTTCTCATATGGCAGCAATTCTTCAGAAACGGTGTATTCAGATCCATTCACAATCTTCTCGGAAATTGAATGCACCTCGCTACCAAGGGATAGGGCAGGGGAGTAGCCTTTGATTTGAAGAATGAAGTCCATAAAATAGTCATAAGGCTTATCAGAAAGGGATGAGAACGATATACCGTGAAGAGAATCGAAATAGCTTTTTACGTAATCACAAAGCCATTTCCTTTTGGAATTGAGAAGCTCCCTCGCTTTATCAAACTCACCATTGACGAAACAGGCATACGCCCTTTTTCTGGATTCTATGAAATCGGAATCCTCCTTAGAATCCACTTCCATGGTATCCACCACGGCATACTCATTTAGAAACTCGGCGCTCCCGTCAGTGAATATGAAAAGCCTGTTTTTTGCCCGTGTAAACGCAACGAAATTGATCCTTAATGTCTCTTCCTCTAGCTCTTCCTCGACGTTTATACCGTTACACTTGAGAATGGCCTTTACCACCTCATCCTGGAAGTTCGACCTGCTGGGGGGTCTCGTAGGGACGTAAATAACCGTATCGAACTGCTTCCCTTTGGCCTTATGTACGGTTGTAAGGACTATCTGGCTCTCTCTTTCAAATTCATCGGATAGTAGATCGGCGGTTTCGAGATAGACCATCAGGTTATTGATGGTTTTCGGCTCTATTACATCCAGGGCCTCCTGGAAAGCATTCTGTATCTTGAGTGCCGCTAGTAGATACTCCTTGCCATAGACTATCGATACTGGAATGATCTTCTCTCTGAACAAAATATTTACGTCTTCAACAGTTCTTACAGAGTTTCTCAGGTTTTGATACTCTGAACACCTCTCACAGAAGGAATCCATACTCGAAATGTCTATTCCCGAGTTCTCAAAAGCTCTCTGGAGTGAGATAGGGAAGAAGGGGGTGAACATCGCATTCTTTATATCCGTAATATCGTTACTGAGTACCCCTCTTAAGAACTTTATGATATTTGATTTTGCCTCTGTCGAGGCGGTGAAAAACGTGGAGGAAAAATTGATGCCGCATCTGGTAAGCTCTCTCGATATTTCCGTGATCTGATAGTTGGTCCTGGCTATAATGGCCAGATTATCCGTAGTGCCGATAAGTCTCTGCACCAGAGCGCATACGGCAGCGGGTATGGAGTCCTTCTTGACCCCGTATATAACCGGTCTTTCCCCTGTCTTCCCTTCTGCGCTTTGCAGATCCTTCAATTCATCTCTATGAGAGGTTTCCTTTGTGATAGACACAAAATGCTCACGGGCGAACCTCAAGATCTCGTCTGCGCTCCGGAAATTCTGAGACAATATGAATTGGGAGGAGTTCTCAAACTTCTTGAAATTGACTATTGAGCCGCCCTGAAAACCAAAGATAGCCTGCTTCTTATCCCCCACTACTACAAATTCCTTGCCGGACCTGAGCGCTATGTCGGCCTCCATCTTGTTTACGTCCTGAAGCTCGTCAACAAGGACAACATCGAACTGCGGAATCCTTCTTAGTTTCAGGAAATTTATGAGCATATCGGCATAATCGAGCCCCTTGCCCGCCTTGCTCTTCTCATAGTAAGCGAATATCTGTACAAAGCACTCGTCATATCTATCAATTTCATCCTTTTCGAGCCTGTCGTCTCCGTTGAGAAAGGACTTGGCCCTCTCGATGTCTATCTTATCCGGCGTTATGCCAAAACTCTTCAAATACCTTATTAAGTTCTCTATCTTTGGGACGATTGTATCGACCAGATGGGAATCATAATAGTTAAATACCTGTTTATCTTTCAAATACTTGTATATGGAAAAGCGCAGGAGATTGGAGGAGATGATATCCTGCTGCTCTATATTGTCTAAGGCGAATGAGTGGAACGTGTATATATTGAGTTTAGATAGGTTATATGAGACGCCATTTTCATGTAATAGTTCGATAATCCGGTCTTCCATCTCCCTTTTGGCCTTGTCAGTAAATGTCAGGCAGAGTATGCGCTCAGGGCTCAAGCCATTCTGTACAAGCGAGAGAAATTTATGGGCGAGTAAAAGGGTCTTTCCAGTTCCTGGGTTTACCGTCACAAGTATATTGCCCTTGGCATTGATGACTCTTTGTTTTTCATCATATAGTTCTGCCATTTAAGTGGGTGGAGCGCATATTGAATTATTAAAAAACATGAAAAAGGGGATGAATCCCTAAGATGCAGCAGAACAAAACAGCTTAAAGAGGAATACTCCCGTGGAGGAAAGAATAGTTCATTAAGAAAAATAAATCAATCAAGGAAAACATAGTGTTGCAACTGATGACAATGTATTATCCTCAGTCATGCCGCTTGTTCGGCGGCTCCCTCGGCATTCCGGGGCCGACAGCGCTACTCGGTATGAGTCCACGGAAGCGTTCGGTTGGCAAAGCCTGACTGCCCGGTGAACAGGAGGAAGAGGTATGACCCCAGGCAGAAGCAGCCGAAGATCAAAGCACCTAGCGCGGCGAGCAGCAGTGCCTCAAGAGCCCAGACCAGGGTACTCCAGCCGGACAGAAGAGATAACCCGATCGCGAGCATGAACGCCCCGGCCATGGCTTGCGCGAACCGACGAGGGGCCGGCGCTAGACTCAGCCGCGGCAGACCCTTAGGCTTCGCCACAAAGCGGTTGTAGAGGACGTCAAACGGATTGAGATGTGGCAAGATCACGTTCCACCAAAGGACGGCAGACAGAGCGAGGAAGTAAGGCCAAGCTTGGAAGACCAAGCCGGCCAAAACCAGAATCCCGATAGCACGCGGTTGCCACATCAAGGCTGGGTATTGGTAGCTGCATGTCTCCGGCGAAGCTTCTCTGAATCCCTGCTGCCGGACGAAGTTTAGTTTAGCCTTCATCCTGCCCCCCCTTGGGCCTAACCTTGCCGGTGAATGACTGGGCCACGATCTTACCGTCCCGCACGACGAACGTGTCCGTCCCCAGCTCGTACACGTTGTCGGCAGTCTCTGCGGTCCACACAATGTAAGCATAATTGCCTTCGACGAACTGCTGCTTCATACGGAACGCTGCGCCGGGTTTTCCAAACTCCGCAATCATCGCCTGGAACAACGGTCTGATCGCGTCGGCTCCCCTGAGCGGCCCGTCCGTTGTGAACAGGACGGCACCGGGCGCATAGTCAGATAAAATGCCCTTGAGGTCGCCCTCGCCAAAACACTTTAAGTGGTGGTCTAAAACGTCTTTCGTCGATGTCATTTCTCAGTCCTCCTGTGTTGGTTCTGGTTGCTTGGTGATCCATATATTGTTATTATCATTTTTATTACCCTCCTTATGTTAGGTTTTTGTTCGTCAATCGCTGAGCAGCTAGGACTCGCTTAAATCATAATTTTTCTCTCATAATTTTTTCAATGCATCCACTTCAAGATATTCACCGTAAAGTGTAGTCGTACCATCCCTCGCAATATTAAAGTCCGAGAATACTTTCTCCAGTTCTTTTCTGAGAGATTTGCCTCCTTCTTCGCCAAGAGCCTGGAAAGCCCTTTTCGTTGGTCCATAATTGTCGAAAAAGAATTGAACAACTTTCGGTATATCAAAAGGATAATGCCATAACGGATAAATCTTCTTTGTCAGAATTATATGACTTACAGCATTACCGAAATGTTCTTTCACAATCTCCTCGTTGCCCCACAGGAGCGGCGATGGCACATCCGAAGGGGGTGGAAGATGCTTACCGATCGTTTTGAACATCTCTCCGACGAATCCCTCGGGAGTCCAGTTAACCATTAATATCCTCCCCCCCGATTTGCAAACCCTGATAAATTCTGCGGCTACTTTTTCGGGCTGGGGAGCAAACATAGCTCCTACAATTGTTGCTACAACATCGAAAGATCCATTTGGATAGGGGAGACTTTCGGCATCCCCTTCATCAAACTTTGCATCCAATCCTTCACTCCTCGCACGTGCTCGGGCTACTGCAATCCAATTTGTCGCAATATCAATACCGGTAACTTTAACACCGGATCTGGAAGCGGGGATCGATATCTGTCCGGCCCCGCAGGCAACGTCAAGCAAGCTCTGCCCCTGTGATATGCCCCAGCTTTTCAGTATTTCTAAAGCTCCGGGCTCCATATACGTAGCAAATTTACCGTAATCCCCTGCATTCCATACATCCCTCATTCTGGATTTGATTGTATCTATATTTTGTATCGTGCTCATTATTTTCTCCTTTTGATTTATTTTTGTTTATCTCAGATTACTTAGGCATCTTATCATCAACATGAGCTTATGGTTTGATGTTCTGGTTCATATGGAAAATATTCTCCGGATCGTATCGCTTCTTGATCTGTCGCAGCCGAGCGTAGTTCGCCCCGTAAGCAGCAGCCACCCTGTCGCCTTCGTCTTCAGTCATGAAGTTCACATACGCACCACCCGACGCATACGGTGCAGAGGCTCTGAAAAACTCACGCGCCCATGAAATACAGGTTTCGTCATGCGTCGCCTCATCCCATCGCCCGTGCACATTCATCACGAACTTTGCGTCCCGATAACCATAT
>JBLNAE010000142.1:0-7704 GCA_050259195.1 Ignavibacteriales bacterium | reverse complement strand
ATTTAATTGATTGCGTATTGCCTCATTTAGTTTCATTTTTATTCCCCCCTGGGTTAGATTTAGCTTAAGGTTTAAACCAGGGAGGAATTTGCCCTATCTTAAATTCTGGGTAAAGTCCACTCTTCTTATATTTTATTGACCGTGCTAAATATCTCAAGTATAATGTAAAAATAAGAGGTGATGGAGTTCACCTTATAATTACTGACCCTTTCGGCAGTTGATAACTCCTACCCACAAATTCCGGAGGAAGGCTGACATGGTTTATCAGAATGCCTTCTGGAAGCTTCTAAGAGGTAGGAGATGGATCATCCAAGTAATATCTTAGATAATATCAAACCCCTTTTTACATGGAAACGGGTTAGATACTTTTTATTCAATATCCTCTTTATAGTAGTAAAGAGATTAACTTCTCATAGTTCTTTATCCAGATGTAAGAAACTGCACATTACTTCTAAATCCCCTAATGGGGATTTTTCTTTATCACATGGAGATCTCATAGCTGACCTTGAACTAAGGAGAATTCATTCTTTTTTTTATGAAATACCATTTTAGATTTTTTAAGAGGGAGAACAAGATACTGTGGAAAGAAGAAATCTCGTTAACTTACCACTTGGGAAAAGGTCACCAAGGGAAGCAGACCACTCTTTCTCTAATATACAAGAACCTTGAAGAAAGTAGAAACGTTTAGCTACAAGAGAGCTGAAAAAGCTGAAAGAGTAATCATGGACCGATACAGGCTCTACAATAAACAATAAAAAGAAAGAATCGGATTTGTGAGAGAATAGTCATGGAAATACCACGAAACCATAAAATCCGTCTTTCTGTATCTATGCAGGTTCTCGAAGATACAATCTTCCATGTGGAGGAGGTTATAAGAAGTGCTAATCAGGAAAAAGCTATGACTGAAACTGTAAATAATCTCTCGCCTCGGGAAAAAGCCTTGATTCTAAAACGCATAGAGGAAATAAAAGAGTTGATAAATTGTGTAGCTCAAAATCTGGGCTTAGAAAAACGAAAAGAAGAAACAAGAAGCCGAATTCTTGGCGCTATGTCTATTCAGCAAGTAAACCTAGAAGAGATAAAATCAAAAAGGCTTCATGGTTATGGAGAGTTTCCAGATGAACTCCGAGAGTTCCTGGACTCTCAGGTAGATAAAATGATGAATCTGGTTGATGAAGTTTGTAAGATTGTCAGTTCAAGACACGACAATATGGGGACGCAAGGAGGAGAACCATGATCCACTACTTTTGTCCTTTTTGCTGGAGTGAGGTTTCAAAAGACAAAAAAACCTGTCCGCGATGTAGCAGAAACATAGAGGAGTGGGACGAGAAAAGCTTTACGGAGAAACTTACAGATTCTCTCAATCATTCCGAGCGCTCTACAGTATATAGGGTCTGCTGTATCTTAGGTGAGAGGCGTGAGCAAGTAGCCGTAAGGCCACTGATTGACCTACTTAACAAGACCCATGATTACTTTCTTATGGGAGAGATCGTTGAATCTCTAGGCAAAATCGGAGATGAAAGGGCGGTGCCTTTTTAATTAAGATGTTGAATAACCGCTCATTCTTGGTAAGAGGTAAGGCCGCTACGGCCCTTGGCAATTTTAACGGACAAGAAGAAGTGGTAGAGGCTTTAAAAAGGGCAATCGGAGATCATAGTCATTATGTTAGAGAATTGGCAAGTGCTTCCTTAGATAAATTAACTGCTACATTAAGAAGGCATCGAGTGTAATGGGTAGAAATTCGTAGAAAAGAAGAAATAGAAAGATTGTTAAAGGGGCTTAATAACCTTGAAAGCAACATGAGTGCGCTGCTTGAGGCAATTAAATGCGGAAAAATAGCGGAGGCCAGATCGAATAAATAGGAGAGATAGTTTTGATAAGAGATAGGAGGTTTAACCAATGATAATATCTAAAATTGTTGCTCGAGAAATATTGAATTCCCGCGGGAATCCAACTGTTGAGGTTGATGTGATATTAGAAGATGGCTCATTGGGACGCGCCGCTGTTCCATCCGGTGCTTCTACGGGAACAAGGGAAGCCGTAGAGCTTAGGGATAATGACCCAAAGCGGTATATTGGTAAGGGAGTAAGAAAAGCAATAGATAACGTAAATCGAATTATAGCTCCAAACCTCATAGGGATGAATGCACGGGATCAAGCTAGGATAGATAGTAGTTTAATTGAACTCGACGGAACGGAAAACAAATCCAAACTTGGTGCAAACGCCATCTTAGGAGTTTCAATCGCCTGCGCAAAGGCTGCTTCAAACTCACTCGGAATCCCTCTCTATAGATATATTGGTGGAGTGAATGCAAACGTTTTGCCGGTACCAATGATGAATATACTCAATGGCGGAAAGCACGCTGATAACAACGTTGACTTTCAAGAGTTTATGATAGTGCCTGCAGGTGCTCACTCTTTCTTTCAGGCATTAAGAATCGGTGTAGAGATCTTTCATTCTCTTAAAAAAGTGCTTTCTCAAGGTGGCTACAGTACGACCGTTGGGGACGAAGGAGGATTTGCTCCGAGTCTGAAATCTAACATTCAGGCAATTGAATTGATAATAGAGGCAATTGAAAAAACTGGCTACAGAGCCGGAGAAGACGTTTTTATAGCCCTCGATCCGGCGGCCAGTGAGTTCTTTGAAGACAAAATTTATAAGTTTCATAAATCAGACGGTTCAAAAAAGACACCAGAAGAAATGGTTAAACTCTATATTGATCTTGTAAACCGCTACCCAATTGTATCAATAGAAGATGGATTAGCTGAAGATGATTGGGAGGGATGGAAGCTCTTAACACAGGAGCTAGGGAAAAGGATTCAGTTGGTTGGGGATGATGTTTTTGTTACCAATCCGGAAATAATACGTAAGGGAATTAAAGAAAAGGTAGCGAATTCCGTTCTTATTAAACTTAACCAAATCGGTACTATTACAGAGACACTGGAAGCAATAGAGATTGCAAAGGGTTCCGGCTATACTACGGTTATTTCTCATAGGTCTGGAGAAACAGAGGATACCACCGTTGCTGATTTCGCGGTGGCTACGAACGCAGGTCAAATAAAAACCGGCTCTGCCTGCAGGACCGACAGGATATGTAAGTACAACCAACTCCTTCGGATAGAAGAGGAACTCGGCCCTGTCGCTAGGTTCTTAGGCAAAGCTGCTATAAGAAGTTGAAATGAAGCGCAATAACCCTGACCAGATCAAGTTTACTGTTAATATCCCGGAAGATGTTTATGGACGAGCCTTGAATGTTATAAAGACTCATGGACTCGAAGAGACGGGTGCAATCCAAAAAATAATAATCACAGGATTGCTTAAACTTAAAATAGACATGCTTAAAGAGGAGAATACTTCTCTATACTCTCAGATAGAGAATCTGCGGAAGGAAATTAAACGACTTATTGTAGAAAACAGCAACTTAGAAAAACTCTGTAGCGAATCACGAAGGGATAGCGATTACATTTATAATAGATTGAAAAAATTGAACGCTGAGAATGAAGAACTGGAAGTACTGGTAAGGCGGCAAAACTCCGCGGCGCGGGGAGAAAGTTAAATGGCAGTGAGTTATAAGAAAGGAAAACTTTCTGTAGCACTTCCTGTAGAGTTTTATGAAGAGATTAAGAATGTAATGCTTAAAATGGATTGGACTGAAGAAGAAGTACTCGGTTGGGCTATAGCATTCGGGGTTGATGGAATTGATAAACTGGGCGAGATGGGGGAAGAACTATCCGACCTTATAAGTGGAAAAAAGGAGTTGGATTTAGAACTAGAAAGTATAGCTCCTGACTATGGAAAGCTTTCAAGCAGAAATACGGCTTTAAGATATGAGTGCTTTGATGCCTTTTCTGGGAATAGGACACTAGCAATTAGATTGACGGGCGCAAAAGCGATGAATAGAAGCTTTAAAAATATCCTCAAGATTGAAAATGAGATTTATAACGAACAAGAGGACAGAGCGGACAGTGAGATGGTAGAGAAATATGTCCTTAGATAATGAATGAGGATTTTTATGAGGATTCTAATTATCTCAGATATACATGCAAATATTGAGGCACTAGAAGCTATAAGGGAAGAATATGACTGCTTTATCTGTTTGGGAGACTTAGTTGATTATGGTCCAAGTCCAAGAGAGTGCATAGATTTTATAAAAAACAACGCCCATGCCGTCGTGCGCGGAAACCACGATAACGCTGTGGCTTTCAGGATGGACTGCAAATGTAGCGAAGCATACAAGCTGATGTCCGTAAAAACAAGAGAGCTTATGTGGAGCATTCTCGGAGAAGAGGAGATTAATTACCTGGGTTCTCTCCCCTCAAATAGGGTGCTGGAACTCGGCGGAGCGAGGTTCTTCCTTACACATGCAACGCCAACCGATCATCTATTTAAGTACCTACCGCCCGATTCACCTGATTATGTCTAGCGACAGGAAATAAAAGGACTGGATGCTGATTTTGTGCTTCTTGGTCATACTCATGTTTCCATGATTAAAAAAGTGGGGAAAACGACCGTTATCAATCCTGGCAGCGTTGGGCAATCAAAAGATGTTCCTTCGATGGCGTCTTATGCCATATGGAACGATGGCGATGTGGAAATAAAAAGGATCACCTATAACATAAATAAGACAATAGAGAAAATTCTTTCAACTCCGCTCGATATTCATATCAAAAACAGTTTAGTAACAGTTTTAGAACACGGGCACTTATAGAATCCGCTATAGGAGATCTGTTCTATGCTGGAGTCATATGTAGAACCAAGAAATCTTATATTAGAGAACCTAGAGAATCTACAACAATTAACCTCCTATCGTAAAAATGAAATCGCCGCAAAGACTACTCAAGAGCTTATATCAAAACTCTTGGAGGGCCATTTTAATCTGGCCGTTCTTGGACAGTTTAAAAGAGGGAAAACTACATTCATTAATGCCTTGCTGGGGAGCCGATTGCTTCCTACAGCGGTTGTTCCGCTTACATCCATCATTACACTGATTAAGTATGGAAGGAATTTGCATATTGAGGTTCTATTCAAGAACGGGGTTAGAAAAAAGATAACACTTGAAGAGCTTCCAGATTATGTAACTGAGAGGGGAAATCCAGAAAACCAAAAAGGGGTGCAGTATGTGGAAGTTCATTATGACTCTGCTTATTTAAGGGACGGTGTTCAAATTATAGATACCCCTGGAATCGGCTCCACGTATCAACACAATACTGCCGTTACATACAATTACCTGTCTAAAGTAGATGCTGCAGTATTTTTGGTTGGCGTAGACCCGCCTATTAGCCAGGTTGAATATGATTTTTTGAATGATATAAGGAAATACGTAAATAAAATCTTTTTTCTGCAAAATAAGATTGACCAGATGGACAAAAAAGATAGAGTTGAGTCGCTGGAGTTTACGAAGCACGTAATTGAAGAGAAGGTTGGTCTAAAGGATATAAAAATCTTTCCTATATCTGCTAAGCTGGCTTTAGAGGGAAAGTTAAAAAATAACCAAGAAATACGAGACCGTAGTTTAATTGCGGATTTTGAAAGGGCCTTGAATGATTTTCTTATAAGGGAGAAGGGCAAGACTATTCTTATTTCCGCGCTAAGCAATACTCTTAAAATCCTCTCAGACGAAATGATGTCTATAGAGCTTGAGACCAAAGCCGTTTCTATGCCAATAGAAGAGCTTAAAAAGAAGATAAATGAGTTCAATATCCAAAAGAGAAAAATCCGTCAGGATAAAGAGGATTTCGACTATCTTCTAAAGGGGGAAGAGCAAAAGCTTATTTCGATTCTGGAGTCTGATTTGAAAAATTTTGTAGAAGAAAAGGCTCCCGACCTAACAAAAAGGATGGAAGGGCACTATGAAAAGCATGAAAACAAGGGCAAGGCTGAACTGACAAAGGCAATAGACGGAGCAATGAGGCAGGAGATCGAGAACATTTTCAACGAATGGCGTGCTATCGAAGAAGATAAGTTAAGCCAGAAGTTTGGAGATGTTTCAAGACGGTTTTCATCTAAAGCCAATGAGATAATAACTTATATTAAAAAACTATCCTCAGACATTTTTGACATCAAAGTAGAAACCTTGAGCGGGATAGAAACTCTCACTACGGAAGGTTATTTTCAATATAGAATTGAGTCTCTCTTTGATACAACACTTGCCCTTGAAGTTCTGCCTTTTGCCCTATCCGGATTTTTATTCCGAAGGATGGCGCTCAGTAGGATGCTTGAGCAGTGCAGAGAACAGTTAGACAAGAATGCCGGGAGGATTAGATACGATTTTCTAGAGCGCGTAGAAAAGAGTCTCAGAAAGTTTCGTGATGAGCTATTCTCCAAAATTGATGCGACGCTAACAGGAATTCAAGCTGCCCTTGAGCGGGCTGTTCTGGAAAGTGGAACAGGAGAAGAAAAGGTCACACATGCCAAGAAAAACCTGGAAGAGCAGGCCGACCTGTTAAAGCGAATTAGAGTGAATCTAAAGACTATAGAGAACACATTAGAAAGCGCGTAATTCCGTAATCATCAAGTAGATATCCATCAACGACTTCATCCGAGCGGCACTCCGTGCGATTAAAGGAGAATATCAATGGAATATGGATCAATTCCGCTGGGAGATAAAAAGAGCATTCTAAAAAGGTCCGCCCTGAAATTCGTTTTGATGATTGGCGCACTCAGTTTCTTTGCCGACTTCACCTACGAGGGTTCGCGCAGCATTCTCGGTCCGTACCTTGCTCTGTTGCAAGCCAGCGCCACAGCGGTGGGCGTCGTCAGCGGATTTGGCGAACTGCTCGGCTACAGCTTGCGTCTCGTTTTCGGCCGCCTGGCAGATGCCACTCGCAAGTTCTGGCCAATCACTATCTTTGGTTACTTCGTCCAAATGCTTTCGGTGCCGGCGCTGGCGTTGGCGGGCAATTGGCAGACGGCTGCCGTGCTGATTATTCTTGAACGCGTCGGCAAAGCGATCCGTAATCCTCCGCGCGACGCTATGCTTTCGCACGCGGGCAAGGAAATCGGCTACGGCTGGGCGTTCGGTGTGCACGAGGCGCTCGACCAATTGGGCGCTCTTTTCGGCCCACTGGCTGTGGCGGCGGTTCTGGCTATTCGTGGTGAATATCGTTTTGCGTTTGCCGCGTTGCTCCTGCCAGGAGTTATCTGCCTTAGCTTGCTGCTGCTCGCGCGCTGGTTTTACCCACGACCGGAAGAGATGGAAGTGGAGGTGCCGAATGTGAGAGCGGAAGGATTGCCCCACGTTTATTGGATTTATCTGGCGGCCGCGGGGCTGGTGGCGGCGGGCTTCGCTGACTTTCCTCTTATCGCGTATCATTTCCAGAAAACAGCTTCTATGCCGAAAAACTGGGTGCCGATTGCTTACGCTATCGCGATGGGCGTGAGTGGAACAGGTTCTTTGGCTTTCGGACGTCTGTTCGATCGGTTTGGCATTTTGGTTCTTGTGCCATTAACGCTGCTTTCAGCACTATTTGCGCCGCTGGTGTTCCTCGGTGGATTCTGGGCTGCGCTCGTGGGCGCATCATTGTGGGAACTTGGGATGGGGGTGCATGAATCTATTATTCCGGCAGCCGTCGGTCCTATAGTCCCGCCGCAACGGCGCGCATCGGCTTACGGGCTCTTTACAGCCGGTTACGGTCTGTTTTGGTTCCTGGGCAGCGCGTTAATGGGTATTCTCTATGATACCTCTATTCCCACTCTAATTGTATT
>JBLNAE010000141.1:0-4854 GCA_050259195.1 Ignavibacteriales bacterium | reverse complement strand
GGGGGGGTGCGCGACGACCGGCAAGAGAAGGACGGTTCCATCCGCGGTAGCACAACTCTTTTGTGTAAGATTCAGAGAGGCATTCTCCATTAAGCTAGGCGGCATTCAACACCTCCTCCATCCCGATTCCCAAATTATACACTCCTCGCCTTGCCCACCTGTCATTCATCTCCATACAAATCATAAATATACATCTCAAGCAACAGTCTTCGTTAGAGAATGAATCCATTGCCCTTGCCCTTCTCTTAAATTCCTTAAAACATCTCTCTATTATATTTGTTGTCCTTATGCTCACACGGTGACTCTCAGGAAGTTCATAGAACCTCAACACCGCCTCTTAATCCTTCTCCAAACAGCACACTGCACTCGAAGCTAACTTCTCCCACTTACCCTTCCATCCATTAAACCTCCCTATAGCCTCTTCAATTGAGGATGAATAAAATATCCTCTTACATTCTTCCATGCATCCTCTCTGTTCATCACTATATGTGCTTACATCTATCCTTGACTGGTAAGTATGTCCGTACCTGTCTGGGATCGGAAATAAAATTTTGCTTGACATGAGGTTCCTCTTTGTGAGAGAATAGCAATATAAAAACTTCGTGCATAAAATGGGGCCAAAAATCAGTCCCGGTTCGAAAGGAGATTAAGACATGAACAGATATGTAGCTGAACTCGTGGGTACTTTTGTACTGGTTTTTGCCGGTTGTGGAAGTGCCGTTCTAGCGGGAGATAAGATTGGCTTCCTCGGTGTCGCCCTGGCTTTCGGCCTGTCTCTGCTCACCATGGTTTATGCCATCGGGCCTATTTCGGGCTGTCATATTAATCCTGCTGTGACGGTTGGAATACTTATTAGCAAGAAGATGGATGCGAAGTATGCAGTCGGCTATATAATAGCCCAAGTTGTGGGTGCCGTTGTGGCTGCCGCCCTTCTGTTGCTCATCGTCAAAGGGGCACCGGGCGGTTATGACCCGTCGGTATCAGGTTTCGCAGCAAATGGTTATGGCGAACACTCTCCGGGTCATTACAATCTGCTATCCGCCTTTTTGGTTGAAATAGTGCTCACCTTCTTTCTGGTGTTTACGGTGCTGGGCGCTACTGACATCAAAGCGCCTGTTGGCTTTGCCGGTATTGCTATCGGTTTTGTACTCACCCTTATACACTTGGTGGGCATTCCGGTTACCAACACATCGGTCAATCCAGCGCGTAGCATTGGGCCGGCCATCTTTGTGGGTGGATGGGCATTGAGTCAGTTATGGTTATTCATTATTGCTCCTCTTATTGGCGCAGCTATAGCTGCTGCGGTTTACCTAGCTACGCACCAACCAGCTAAGGTGATTACTGTCAAAGAAGCTGAGCGGGCACTGGAGAGCGAGCAGGCTGAAAGGCGATCCAAGTGAAGCTCGAAGACTACGATGATACCTCCTCGGTTTTATCACCATCTCACCCCACTTGTTTTTTAATCGCCTCTGGCTATATATTTCTCCATCATCAACCACCCGTTATGCCCTGAAGTTGAGTCGTGCCACTCACTTCAGGGCTTTTTTCCCAGCCCGTGTTTCCCCCATACAACAAGTGATATAATCTCAATCCTTACTTCTCCAAAACCCCCAACTAAACACACTCTCTCAGATCCAACTCTGAGGGAGTGTATCTATAAGTATCTTGCCCTTCTCCTTTTTATTTGAGTTCTGATACCTTGAAGCTATGACTCTTGTTACTGATTTTTTTCTCTCTCATCGTTAACCTCATTTGCGCCTCCCATAAGAATTTCTGAGAGGCAATTTTGATACTTTTCATATAGATTTTTAAGTGAGGCAATTCGGATGGTTGACACGGGCACGCCGATTGCGATATGATGAGAATAAGCAACGCTTAAGGAGGATGAAGATGAGGTGTGCAAATTATAGCTCAGCCTTTCTCTCAAGAGTGTTTACAGCATTCGCTGTAGTAATCGCGCTGGCCTCCAGTCCAGCGCTTGCACAGGAGGTCCGGCAATCCACCCCCGGCTTTTTCGGCGCCATGTGTGAGTCGCTCTTTGGCGACATCTACGCTGAGCCCTCGAATTGGCGGCCGCTCTCGGCCAGAACTTTTTTCAGCGAGGGATGGAACGAACCTTGGGTCAGTCCCCCGACCGGAGAAGGAGGGGCCCAAGGCAGGGCTGGCTAAGCTCATTCGACGGTGTATTTTACAGGCTTGGCATCCTCACTGGTACTTTAGCTCAGGACTTCAACGAAAACGGCAACCAGTACAATGGCGGACTCTCACTCTACGCTCCCTTCAACCAACGGTTCGAGTTGCTGTTTAACATTCCGTTCATCGTCTCGAACCGCGAGCCTTCGGGCAGCGACTACAAAACAAACTTCGGCGACGTCCAGATCACGACACGCTTCCTCATATCAGAGAGCCGCAACTTTACACAGTCGTTCAATGTGGCGTTCCGCATCCCGAGCGGGTCCGACGTAAACGGAAACGGTTTTGCGGCAGTGACCCCAGACTGGGAGTTCTGGTGGAACATATGGTGCAAGCTCGTACTGCGTGGTGGGGTCGGGTTCGCGATCCCATACACCGATACCGATAGAACTCGCGATGCCATCCTCGGCAACCTCGCTATCGGCTACTACTTCACGCCGCACGACTTCATTCCGCTCGGCGATCTCGTCTGGTACGTGGCCGCCAACGTAAACCAACCCGTGGACAACGGGTCGAAAGAACCCGGCGTGACATTGACGCCCGGTTTCCGCACCCACCTGGGCCGGAACTGGTATCTCCTCGGTGGCATCGAGTTGCCGGTGACAGATCCGGTACCGTTCAACTTCCAGGTGCTAGCTGGGTTGATGAAAGTGTTCTAGTGTAGAGGTTTATTTGTTAGCAGGTCAAAAATTATATAAGGAGGGAAAAATCGCAAAGGATATTATTAACCTGATACAGGCCTATGTGAACCCTGAAACAATTGAAAAGCTCGGTTGTCAATGGACGAAAGCGTGTGTTGACAAAGAATTATTCTCAATGCAAAAATAGGAACAGAAAAGGTTCATGCATAAAATGGGTTAATGTAAAAGAGGTGTCAGATGTCTTAAATTCTGACAGAAAAGCATTTCCACTCGGCATTTTCCTCAATACCATTATTAGGGATTTCAGCACGTTAGGTGCATTGACCTGTGTGGCATATAGTTTGCCTAAAACCGATATAAAGTAGTAAGTAAATACTCACGTACGGGCTGAATTTACAAATTAATTAAACGGAGATGGGAGAAGAAAACAACATGGGCTACATAGAAGACAACCTGCTGAAAGATGAAACAGTTATCTACAGAACAAAACTACATTGGGTTATTTTTCTATTTCCTATTTTAGTTGTCATTATAGGCTTCTTTGCCTTTTTAGAGAATAAGAGAGAAGCTGGACTCATCACAATCTTTATTGGATTACTTTTATCCATTTCCGCAGCAGTTAGTTTCCTAACATCCGAGTTTGCAGTAACAAATAAACGAGTCATAATAAAAGTAGGCTTTATCTCTCGCCGCACACTTGAGCTTCTTCTACCAAAAGTAGAAACTATCAGCGTAAACCAAAGCATTTTAGGAAGAATTTTAGGCTATGGAACTATAGTCGTAGTAGGGACAGGCGGCACTAAAGAGCCATTTGCAAACATATCTAATCCTCTACAATTTCACCGCCACGTTCAAGCTACAATACCACAATACCAAGAAACACACCAACCAACACAAGCTTAACTAAGTTAGAATGAATTGAATCTTACAATTCTTTAATCGAACAAGCACACCCTTTCCCTTAACAATTAAGCACACCAATCCCATATAGCTAAGTTAAGTACCACGACTCATACAACACTCACAACCAGACATCCACACCAATTCTATATAAAGCGCAGAATCACGGATTATATTTCCCCTCTGGAACTCCCTGAACGTCTGGCGACCTAGATTGCTCCTATCCACTAAAAAGAGAACCCTCCTGGCATTGGCAAATTTAATCAAGCGATAGGTAAAACTGACAGTCGTGTAAGTTTTTCCCCCGCCTGATGCCATCTGTATAAGTGCTTTCGGTCTTGCGTCTGCAAAGGATTCTTCAAGGTTCTCTATGGCTTCAATCTGGCAGTCCCTAAGCTCTTCCTTAATCAAAGCAGGCATTCTTTTTACCTTGCTCTAAGTGTGTCTGCCTCTAAAGCCCATTCCAAAAGGGTCTCTGGCTTATGGAAGGCAAACACCCTTCTTGAGCGGAAATCAGGGTCTCTTAAATCCCTGAATAGGGTCTCTGTTCCCGTGCTTTCATACGCAAAAGGTAGGGGTTCTGGAAATGTGGAAGCTTCTCTGAAACGCCTATTAAATACTTGTCGGATTGCACATCCACTCCGCTTAATGTAGTGCCTTCTGATTTTGTCTCTATAGCCCCTACAGCCTTTCTATCTACAAAGAGCAGGTAATCGGCTTCTCCAGTTTTAAGAGGGAATTCCCTTACTGCCACCCCCAAGGAAGCCCCAAGGTTTAAAATTTTATCTATTCTATTTTTCTCTTTACTATCTTAATTGGTAGTGATTTTGGTAGCAAAGGGATGGCATGAGTACATCTGGTGGTCGTTTTTCTGGATATGAAGGTCATGCATCCTAGTGGTCAGTCAACCTAAATTTGATGGGATTTAGGCAAGCAAATACACTTTTTGACAGGCTCAGTGTGAACGGTATTTGAGCCAAGCCGTTCCTGGTGAGCTTGTCGAACCATAGAACGGCACTCATGCCATCATCTTCAAGTTGACTGACTACTAGATAGTGCCAGAGGAGCTTAATGGAATGGGCATCACTCCACATACTTTTTACGCCAATTTGATAAAGCG
>JBLNAE010000140.1:0-6031 GCA_050259195.1 Ignavibacteriales bacterium | reverse complement strand
AGTTTGTGAAGAAGTTAGTGCCTGAACACATCACCAACTTTTTAAACTGGTTACACAAAGATGTGGAAATGCGTTTATTGGCTAACGAGCTTAAGCAAAGCACAACAAGGATTTCTGAGGTAACCAGCGCCATGAGGTCTTATACCTATATGGATCAGGCGATTGAAAAGTCAAAAATTAATCTCCATGAAGGCATTGATAATACGGTTATCATCTTGAGTCACAAATTAAAAAAGAAAAAAATTAAGGTGACTAAAGAATATGATGAAAATATTCCTAAAGTATCTGCGTACGGAAGCGAGTTAAACCAGGTATGGACGAATTTGATAGACAACGCAATCGATGCTCTGCCCAATGAGGGTACTATAAGGATTAGAACGTATCTCGCAGACGATCGTAATACGGTTGCAGTTGAAATCATTGATAACGGTCCCGGTATCCCAAAAGAGGTTCAGCACAGGGTTTTTGAACCTTTCTTTACCACAAAGAGAGTAGGAGAAGGAACAGGATTAGGCTTGGAGATTTCTCACAGAATTGTGGTTAATCAACATCACGGATCTATTGATCTATTTTCTGAGCCAGGATTTACAAGGTTTAAAGTTTGTTTGCCGGTAGATCTATAAAAAGTGCAAGATGCACGATGCATGACGCAGGATATAAGATAAATCATACATCATCTATGGATAGGGATCGCAACATGAAAAAGCCAATAATATTTGCAGTGGATGACGATCATCAAGTCATAAGGGCCATTGAAAGAGACCTGAGAAACGCTTTCAGAAAAGACTACAAAATACTGAGCACAGATTCGGCAAAGCAAGCCCTTGAGGTGTTAAAAGAGTTAAAGCTAAAGGCCGAAGTGGTTGCAATGTTTATCTCTGATCAGCGAATGCCTGAGATGGAAGGGGTTGATTTCCTTACGGCGACAAAAGAGTATTATCCGGACGCTAAAAGGGCTCTGTTAACTGCGTATTCAGATACCAATGCCGCTATAAAGGCGATCAATGACGTTAAACTCGACTATTATTTAATGAAACCCTGGGATCCGCCGGAAGAGAAGCTGTATCCTGTCTTAAACGATCTGCTGGATGATTGGCAAGGTGCATTCAAACCCGAATTTGAGGGAATTAAAGTTGTAGGCTATCAATGGTCTCCAAGGTCTCATGCGATTAAAGAATTTTTCGCAGGCAATCTTATACCATATTTATGGCTTGATGTTGAAACAAGCGATAAGCCAAGAGAACTTTTGACGCTGGGCGGCATTGAAATTAAAGACCTGTCTGTGGTTTTCTTTGAAGACGGCTCACATCTAGTAAATCCCGATCTCTTATCTTTAGCGGAAAAGATCGGATTAAGAGCACACGCTTCGGAGAAGATGTATGATGTGGTTATCATAGGAGCGGGGCCTGCCGGTTTAGCGGCGGCTGTTTATGGAGCTTCTGAAGGATTAAGAACGCTTTTGATTGAAAGAAGAGCCCCGGGCGGGCAGGCCGGAACCAGTTCAAGAATTGAAAACTACCTGGGGTTTCCCTCAGGCCTTAGCGGTTCAGAATTGACAAGAAGAGCCATATCCCAGGCAATCCGCTTTGGCGCAGAATTTCTTTCTCCTCGGGAAGTAGCGGACATCAAGCTAAAAGACAATTACAAAATACTTGCCTTTTCCGATGGCACCGAAATTAATACGTTGAGCATCATCATTGCAACAGGGGTTGATTACAGACAGATAGAGGCTAAAGGCACCGATAATTTTACTGGCGCGGGTATATACTATGGAGCTGCTACTACAGAGGCGCAGGCCTGTAAAGACTCGGATGTATACATTGTCGGCGGGGGCAATTCAGCCGGTCAGGCCGCCATGTATTTATCAAAATTCGCCCGTCAGGTTTATATACTAATACGCAAGGATTCGTTGTCCTCAACAATGTCTCATTATTTGATCGACCAGATTAATATCACTAAAAATATTCATGTTCTGGGCAAAACGGTTGTTGTGGAGGCAAAGGGTGAGGGAAAATTGGAAGAACTCGTTCTTCAAGATATTGATACGAAGGAAAGAAGGACAATGAATGCTCGATTCTTATTTATTTTTATTGGAGCCAAGCCATATACAGATTGGATCAAGTTGGATGTCATTAAAAACTCTAAAGGATTTATAGAAACCGGAAGAGACCTTTATAATTACGAAAATTTTAGAAAGACATGGAAGTTAGAACGCGAGCCATTTCTGTTAGAGACCTGCTGTCCGGGGATTTTTGCCGCGGGCGATGTAAGAGCAGGTGCAATGAACCGAATAGCTTCGGCAGTTGGAGAAGGCGCAATGGCTATTAAATTTGTGCACGAATATCTTTCTGAACTTTGATCGGTTATGGCGAGTATATCTGATGTCATATTCACATGAAATGTGTAAACATCTGATCGATTTCAAATTAATTTCTCCCAAAAAACAAGAATGCGATAAGTGCCTTAAATTGGGAGATACATGAGTACATTTAAGAGTCTGTCAGACCTGCGGCGAAGTCAACTGCTGCGATTCATCAAAGAATAAACATGCAACTAAGCATTATCGGGAAACCGGACATCCGGTTGTTATTTCCGCCGAACCAGGGGAGAAATGGGTGTGGTGCTATAGAGATGAGATGTTCGTTGAATATTGAGCTTGATATTTATGAGTAATCAATTTTCAATTCTAGTTTTTATCGCTACTTGCTAAGGTAAACATCTTTGCAGCCAAGCCTCATTGGTAGATATCGGGGCAGGCGCAGTTGATTCCATTCGGGAGGAGCAAATTATGCATTATGCAAGAGAAGATTGAAGTAGGGTACCAGGCCTTCGTTTCCGATGGAGGCGAAGCGTTCGGGGCGATTCGGGAGGTTTCTCCGAGCGGTCTGGTTGTGGACGTTGAGAATGCGGGCGACTCTCTCTTCTTCGTCTCGCTGGATGCCGTCGAGGCGGTGCATTTTCAGAAGGTCATCTTCAAGTCGAGCAAGCTGGACCCTCGCCTTCGGGAAGCAATCAGACACGCATGTCTCAGGAGGGTATCAGGGATGATGGGAGTGTGTGAGAATCCCTTAATTAGTATTGTCTTCTATCGTTAAACTGATTTGTCTGCTAAGAACGCTCTTAACATCCATGCCATTTTTTCATGCCTTTCCATTAAGTCTGTAAGAAAGTTATTTGTGCCCATATCTTGATATTTGTCAGCACATATCGCAAGGTCAACCCTCAAATGACTAGAACCAGTCTCATAAATGGTAGTAACTCTGTGTTTTCATAGCTTTTTTTGCGTTCTACCAGTATTTATGAGACCGCTTCTAATAACCGCTTCGTGGTCGGCAAGAAGATTTGAAATCATCTCCCTGGAATCAGGATTCTGGCCTGGATCTTCTTTGAGCCTGGAATGCTTCAAAAATTCGGTTAGTGTTCCAAGTGACCATCCATCAAGAGAACGAGCACGTTCAGCTACCTCATCCACTATTTCGTCAAGCGCTCCATATTGTGATTCAAAGAACTTATGCAGGTCATTGAACTGTGGACCGGTAACGTTCCAGTGATAATTCCTCGTTTTTGTATAAAGCACGTATTCGTCTGATAGCAGGATGTTAAGAATCTTTGTAACACATTCACGTTGTTCCTCTGAAAGTCCAATTTTTGGTTGCATATTTGTCCCCCCTTTCTCTTATATAGCTTCTTAGTAGATTATTGGGGATCGTTCGTTCCATTTTATTCATCGCTTTTCATGCTCGTGTCCTTATCAGCCTGACAAGGCAGGCGGAATTCTCTTCTTACCTCACTTCGGGTCATATCGCTTTTCCCCCAGATGCACTCCACGAATCGACAGTGCCTAGTACAACAATCCCGGCTCACTCGTTCTTGGTTCGGCGACCGAACGAGACTGGGTAGGCGGCCGAACGGGCGTTGATCATGGGGTCCTCGGCTTCAATGCCGGCAGGCAAAGCTCCCGGGAGAAAGAGCAGGTCGCACTCGGCAGCGGCATTGTCGGCCACAGCTTTGGTGATTTCGATAGTCCCCAGCTCAACCCGGATGCGTGTATCTGGCCATGCGATGGATGGATCGTCGAGCTTATCTCCCTTCTCAGCGATCTGAAGAAGTAATTTGAACCGGACTGGACCTCGAACTACCCGCTCTCTGATTTCTTTCGACAGATAATTTGGATCAGCTTTCGCAACTTCAGCCTTCGGTAAAGACCGGTTGCCGGCCACGGGTCGTATCTGGTAGCGCCCAAACGTGACCTTGCCTTTCGCATCGGTGAACTTAAACGTGTTCACGCCAAAGTACGACACGGTGCCGTAACTGACGGGAGGCGGAATTTGCGACTCAAGGAACGTTTTGGTGATCGGATGGGCACCCAGGAAGTCGTCGAGCGGGGTTGGCTTAACAACGCCCGGCCCGCTAGCCGCGAGCGCAAGCAAGAACTCCCTCAATTCATCCGCAGTTGCCACCGGGAAACCATTGTAGGAGTGAGCCACGATGTCAGTATCGGAACCGTCAGGAAGGCGAAACTTGATCGACATGCCTCGGGGTGACGCAAGCCCGTCTGTATCGGAAATAGTCGGGTTACCCCCAAAATTCGAAAAGCGAACCGTAATCGGAACACTTGCCTTCTGTAGGTGCGGAGCCTTGCTCACGGATGAAGCAGAAGCGCTTGGCCGAAACACTCCTTGGAGATCAACACCTTTCGCGTGGTTCGCGCGCACGCAGGGCCGTTGTTTCCCGAAGACGGCATTGAACGCATCTACGAGTTGTCCTGGCGTAGAGTGCTGCCCGGAGCCTGCAGTTTGAGCGGCTTGTGGTGTTTGCGAATTCGCAAAAGGCGCGAGCAGGAAACATGCCGTTGCGAATGCCGATACCCAAAGACTCGTGATTCTTTTCATCGCCTTCCTCCTTTATTCCAAAATCTTGAGAGGGAACAATTTGGCCAGTTCAGCAAAGGCTATTTGTCAGTAGCAGCTTTTCCGGCCGGTACTGCAACTGTGTCAGGGGTTTCGTGGTCGCAAATAAAGTAGGCGAGCAGCTTCGCCGGTTTTGTCTTATCCGCATTGGCCGAGACCAGATGAACACCATTGGGCGCCTCATAAAAACCTTGCCCGGCTTTGTAAATGGCTTCAGGCTCACCTTTAACTTGTGTTCGGATGGCTCCTTCGGTAACGACGGCGATGACCGGACAGGGATGCGAGTGGGTTGGCGAGGGGCCGCCTGGTCCATAACTAACCTCGACAACTTTGACCTGCAAGTGAGTGCCATCCAACTTGGGCAGAGAGTGAGAGAAGACGGGGTGAGCCTCTCCGATTGCCGCGGCGGAGGAAGCCTCCGCGGAGACTTGCCGTGATAGCAGGTAAGTCCCGGAAGCCGCACAAGTAAATGCCAAAGCCAGGCTTACGGGCGTTCGTAACATTCTGACTGGAATCCTCTGTTTTTGTGTCATACGCTGAACCTCTCCTTCATTTCTGCTCGAATTACCCGCAACAGGTCTTGAATGTCGTATGCCGCTGTTCTTTTTTAAACCCGTTTTATGCATAAACCTTTTCTATTCCTACTATCTCAAAAAAATAACCCCCTGTCAAGATCGATTCTCTCTCCCAATACCTATTTCCATGGCAAGAAAGCGCTCTTTGCCTCTGTCCATAGCCTACAATTTGAGTGCTTCTCTCTCCTTCCTTAGATATTGAGACAAACCTTTATGGTGATTTAAAAAAGCGAGCCCCTGCTACCAAGGCTCGCTTTTTCGCTTGGGTAAGGTATGGATGAAGGATTAATTTTATGTTGACATTGCTTTATTAAATCTGTGTTAGCCTCTCATTAATCTATTGTTAAGATTGAATATGCAATAAGATAATTGCCTCAGATGTTGTAAAATAATATCAGGAGATTAAATATGCCAAAAGAGAAACAGAAGAGTGATATGGTAAATGCAGGGTTTACAGTACAACGCGAGCTGTTGGAGCGGTTTAGGGAGTTGTGTGAGTATAGGGGAGAAAGTGTAAGCGATACTTTACATGAATTAATAGGACAG
>JBLNAE010000139.1:0-9212 GCA_050259195.1 Ignavibacteriales bacterium | reverse complement strand
AGGAGATCAAGTAACCACAGAGATTATAAGACGTTATATTGAGTATCATAACAGTAAGCAGTTAGCTTTTGATTTTTAGTCTTTAGATGCCCCGTGGCTCTGCCACGGGGAGTCTTCACTTTCATGCGTATAGCCTCAATAGATATAGGCACAAATACATTCAGAATACTGGTTGGCGAGGCCAAAGATAAAGAATTAAAGAAACTCTATATTGACCGCGTCATTACAAGGCTGGGTGGGGGGTTTAGCAAAGGAAAGAGAATACCTGAGGATGCTGCTGGCAGAGCAATCAGGGTTCTTGGAGGATTTGCCAGTATTCTCAAAGAATACGGGGTGGAAAAGATAAGAGCCGTAGCCACAAGCGTAGTTAGAGAATCCATAAATGGCTACGAGTTCTTAGAAAGAGTCCAAAAGGAAACCGGAATTCGAGCGGAGGTAATCTCGGGAGAGGAAGAGGCGAGGCTTACCGTGAAGGGGGTTCTAAAGTCCGTCTCCGCCAATTCCGAATACAGCTTGATTTTTGACGTTGGCGGAGGAAGCACCGAATATGCGCTTGTAGAGCGGGGCGAAATTCTAGGTCTTAAGAGCACAAATTTGGGGGTTGTTTATCTTACGGAGAGGTTTTTAAAAGGCAATATACTCTCTAAATCAGATATTGATATAATTTCCGAGGAGATTTGGGATGTTTTATCTTCTGAATTATCGTGGATGTCCAAGGTTTCTAATAACGATCTAACATTAATCGGAACTGCGGGAACTCCTACTACACTTGCCGCAATTGAACTTGGTCTGGAAAAATACGATCCGAATCTGGTCAATGGATTCATTCTGAAAAAGAATGCGGTGTTGAATATATTCAATACCCTGATTGGGATTCCTGCTGAGAAAAGGCTTAGGATGAGAGGACTCGAAAAGGGCAGGGAGGATGTGATTATTCCCGGAGCATTGATCGTGATTAAAACTATGGAGAGATTTTCTAAAGATGAGATCCTTGTAAGCGACGGCGGTCTCCTTGAAGGCGTGGCTTATAGCATAAATTCATAGTAACCGTCTCTCATCCTTTCTACGATGGAAAGCACTTTCCAAAAGCTTTAAGCAAACGTATTTTCCCCTTAATGCGGATTTTCCTCAGAAGCAATGCCCACACGATACTACGTTCCTTGCCCAAGAATCCAAGCCAGGTTTCACTATCGGCAGTAATGTGAATATCGGCTTTTCCAACGTGCCCTTCGTTAACCTGAATAGTCTTATTTCGTATAACAACGGTTGCTTTACATGACTCTTCGCCAGTAAAAGTGAAGTGATAAGTCGCATCGAGTTCTTCTGATTGGTTTCTCTGAAACGCAATCGGGAGTCCCCTTAAAAATCCTCTTATTGAAGTAGACCGAAGTCCATTTGAGACCCGTTTGGTAGCCTTATGAGGAAAGCGATGGGTCACATACCCCTCAGCATCGGAGTTGAGAACAACATACACAACTTCTTTCTTTTCTTGTAATGGTTTGACGATGTCCTTTAAGTAAATCTTTCGGTCTTCGAGAAATGGTCCAATTACATCCTCTCCTGCCGGACATACTGCAACGCAGTAAGCCGCCTTATAGTTCGCGCCGTACGATAAACTCTGCCACATTGATACTGTTTCGGAATCACTAACCCTGCTTCGATATTCCCCGCTATCCTTGCTATCGGCAATCCTCTCGACCCAGTCTACGAATCCTCCCATAAACTCCCGATAGTTATGTGTGTAACATGCTGAGAAATTGAAGTGACCATCGGGTCCAATGGCTCCAGTGGGACAAGCCGCCACGCATAGTTTGCACTCAACGCACGGATTGTAGTCTATCTTTTTGCTATATGTGGTAACATCCGCATCAATGAGGATTGTTCCGAGGAGAATGAAGCTTCCGAACTTTGGATGAATCACATTGCGATGTATCCCCATCTGGCCAAGGCCTGCTGCAACTGCGACGAGCTTATGCGAGACGACCCAAACTTTACCGGCATTCCATTGGTTCATTTCCATGGGAAAACCCATCGCCGGGTTAAGCGCTCGGATACCCTGCGCTTGTAACTCTGAGACGATGCTGTGGCAGACTTCATTGACATTATCCCCAACCTGATGGAACTCGGTGTTTGCCACTGAGCGGGCAGAACTGCGGATTGGCTCATGGTTCATACGACAGACAATGCCCACAAGAGTTTTCGTGTGTGGAAACACAGTCAGTATATCCGCGCGATCTTTATCAATCTCAGGTCGGTTAATCTCAACAAAGCCTGCGTCGTCAGCACCCGCTTCCATGCAAAGCGCGCGTAACCAGTCCGCATCGAGTTTGGGCGGTGGCGATTGTTTTGCATCCCCCTTTAGCTTCTCGTTGTAATACCTTACAGTCGGGTGTTCTTCGAGTTTAATCATTTTTTAATCCTCCTATTTAGTGTATATACACCTATATAATCAAAAAAATTAACTCTTACTTGCCAGTGATACCATCTCTCCTAAATCCCCCTGCAGAGAGTTCCACCGTTCCTGACCCAATCTTTTGATAACACTGGCTTGAGCTTTTTCCCATAGCGGAAGCGCTTTTGCTAAAACCTCTTTACCACGCGTTGTCAAAGTAACAACCCGTGTGCGCTGGTCATCTCCCGTCACGACCTTAATTAATCCCTTTTTTTCGAGAGGTTTTAGATTGCGGGTCAGTGTTGTTCTGTCCATTACCCCCACCTCTGCCAGGCGTGTCACAGTTACTGATCCGAGCATCATGATTGCTATCAGGAGTGAAAACTGAGTAACTCGTAAATCCGTTGGGCGGAGCGCTTCATCATAAAGCTGAGTGATTGCGCGGGTGGTCTTCCGTAGGTTAAAACAGGCACAGTCCATACATTTTGCTACCGTGAGCTTATTTACCTGTTGTTCTATCGCTCTATCACCTTCAAGTTTTTTGCTCATATCAAGTCATCTCAACTTTTTTGTATAATACGAGTATATACACCTATTTTATAGATGTCAAACGCTTGCAGGATCGCCAAGGATTTGTGACATCATATAGAGATCATCGGATAATTGCAGTTCTTTTAATTTCCCTTCCAACTTCTCAAATGGAGTTCTTCCTCAATTTAATCCTAATAATATAATCTATCCGTTACCTGTCTCCTGCAGTTCTGTATATATACGTATACTTGCGGTTTCTCTATGAGAAAGCTAAAATATCCCTTTGTTGGTGCTTGGTATGAGGAAGAATCTATTTATATTTGCCTTCATTTTTGCTCTTTTATTTGGCACATTAAATTCCCACGCGGATTCCAATAAAAAAATAATCCTTCTGGAAGTCAATGGAATGATAAATCCTGCCGCGCTTGACTATATCCGAACGGGGGTTGAGCATGCCGAGAAAAGCTCTGCCGAGGCTTTGATAATACTCCTTGATACGCCGGGTGGGCTTCTTTCGTCTATGAAAGAGATTGTGAAGTTGATATTAAATTCCCCCGTGCCAGTAATAATTTATGTCTATCCAAATGGGGCTACAGCTACTTCAGCCGGGGTGTTTATAACGCTCTCGGCTCACATTGCGGCAATGGCTCCCGGAACAAGCATAGGCGCCGCACATCCCGTAATGCTGTCTCCGGGCGGTGGAGAAGGGCAGGGGGGCAATGATAAAGGGAGCGATGAACAAAATAAGTTCAATGAAAAGGTTGAAAACTTCGCTTCTTCGTTTATAGAGAGTATTGCTGAGAGGCGAGGGAGAAATGCCAAGTGGGCGATAGATGCTGTAAGAAACAGCGCATCCATTACCGCCGCCGAGGCTCTGAAGAAAAACGTAATTGATCTTATCTCTCCCAGTTTAGATGAGCTTATTAATCAAGTAGATGGGCGTAAGGTTGAACTCCCAGGCGGCAAAAGGGTGCTTCACACAAAAGGGGCGGTCATCGAAAGGCTTGATATGAACGTTAAGCAAAAGTTGATTGATACACTGAGTACCCCCGATATTGCGTTCCTCTTGATTTCTCTTGGCTCTCTTGGACTTCTTATAGAGCTTTACAACCCCGGATTGATTTTCCCCGGTATAGCCGGAGCGATATGCCTTCTCCTCGGACTGGTTTCTCTTCAGACGATTCCCTTTAATTATGCCGGACTTGCCCTGCTCATCCTTTCAGTCCTGCTTTTTGTTTCTGAGATTTATGTAACGAGTTACGGACTCCTCAGCATTGGTGGAATAACGAGTTTTATTCTGGGAGCGCTTCTTCTTTTTAATACCCCTGAGTCGGATGTGAGGGTTGGCCTCAGCGTCATACTGAGCGCGGCTCTCGCGATAGGGCTTTTCTTCCTTTACGTTGCCTACTATCTTATAAAAGCCCAGCGATCTACTATGTCTACGGGACTTGAAGGACTCTTGGGAAAAGAGGGGGTGGCTACAACGGACATAGAAAACGGCGGTAAGATTTTCATTCATGGTGAATACTGGAATGCCGAAAGCGATGAGGCGATAGGTAAAGGAGATAAAGTAAAGGTGGTTGAGGTTAAAGACAATTTTAGGCTGAAGGTAAAAAAAGCTATTTAAAGAGGAGGAGTGCATACATGACTGGTATTTTTATATTTGTTGCCTTTATAGTGCTTTTTATCCTTTCCGGGGTTAAGGTTTTAAAGGAGTACGAGCGTGGAGTAGTGTTTAGACTCGGAAGAATCGTTGAGCCGAAAGGGCCGGGGCTTAGGTTTATTATTCCTGGGATTGATAAGATGTTAAAAATCGGCCTTCGTGTAATCACGTTGGACGTTCCACCACAGGACGTTATAACAAAGGATAACGTTTCTCTTAAGGTCAGCGCCGTTGTCTATTTTCGTGTCGTTGATCCTGTAAAGGCTGTAATCCAGGTAGAGAATTACCTTTATGCGACATCTCAGATTGCCCAGACAACACTCAGAAGTATTTTGGGACAGGTTGAACTCGATGAACTCCTTGCGGAGAGGGAAAAATTAAACGTTCGCCTCCAGGACGTTATAGATAAACATACCGACCCATGGGGAATCAAGGTGTCACTCGTGGAATTAAAGTACGTTGACCTTCCTCAAGAGATGCAGCGGTCAATGGCGCTTCAGGCTGAGGCTGAGAGAGAAAGGAGAGCAAAGGTTATAAATGCCGAAGGAGAATATCAGGCGGCGGCAAAGCTTTCAGAAGCATCAGCCATACTTTCTCAAAATCCGATGTCTCTTCAGCTTAGATTCCTTCAGACCCTTGTCGAAGTATCATCTGAAAAGAATTCCACAATCGTATTTCCGATTCCAATTGACCTTCTAAAACCCTTTTTTGATAAGGTTTCAAAGTGATTGTGGCAGACGAGATTCAACCTCTACCATCAAGCGAAAGAAATTCCTCGGGAGTTAAGATGTTTGGCGGTGTGGAAGCCCTGATTTTATCCTTAAAATGGACTGCATTCCATGAGATAAAATGAGTGATATTAGGAGCGTAGTTCTCAATAACCGATATGATAAGTGCGTCTCCTAAACTGACTTTTCTTGTGATAACATTAAGCACTTTCCCTATTGATAGTTGAGGCAGGGATAGCTCCATAAGGGGAGAAGGTACTAACTGAATATTATACTTGTCGGGAAGGTAATGATAAAGCTCTAAAAGTTGGCCTTCATTCAGGTTGAATGAAAGAATACCGCATATGTCGAGTATATTGAATAAACCGGTAATCCCTGTTTTTGCATGATATAAATAGTTAAGGAAATTCTTGTTGAGAGTATAATTCTTGTCTTTCTTATAGCGCAAATCTATCACAAAAACATTACTATCTACAAAAATTAACCTTTCCTTTCCCTTTTTCTTGACCAATTTTCTGCTTCTCTCCAACTCTCAAAGAAAGGTTCTGTTTTTTTGAGAGCTTCTTCTATATCCTTCCATGCCTCATCGAAAGTCCGCAGCATGGATTGCTCTTTCGCTCCGCTCTGGTCAGGATGAGTTATAAGAGCTATGGGTTTTCCTCTCATGGTTACCAGTACTTTCCCTCCTCTGGTAACATATCTCAGTGCCGCTCCGGTTTTATTCTTTAATTCTTTTGCTGTAATAACCTTTTTCCGTTCTATTCTCATGTCCTTATGTTCACATCAAAGTAGCTACTTTTTAACATAATAGCTATTTTGAATCAGGTTGTCAAGGAAGATTCCCCCACCCAAACAACCTCCCCCTTTTAAGGGGGAGGGGGATTTCTCCTTACCTCAATTATTCATTTCCTCCCTCCCTCGAGGGGGGATCAAGGTGGGGGCTAATGCCTCGGCTATCACTTCCTTAACCACATCAATTTCATTCAAAATCTCGTTATTCCAAAATCTAAGGACTCTAAACCCTTGAGCCTCCAACCATGCCGTCCTTTCTTTATCATAGTCAACCCGCTCGCTGTGTTGCCCTCCGTCAACCTCAATAATCAGCCTCTTCTCCAAGCATATAAAATCAACAATGTATGGACCTAAAGGGTGCTGCCTTCTGAACTTGTATCCTCCGAGTTGGCGAAGGCGGAGATGGTTCCATAGCTTCTTTTCAGCATCTGTTGAATTTTTCCTTAACTCTCTGGCTTTGATTCTATTTGTTTTCATCCCCACCCTAACCCTCTCCCTCAAAAGGGAGAGGGAACGAAAAAGCAATTAAAGCATTCCCAGGAATTATGTGGTCGTTTTATTTAGATTTCTTTCCCTTGTAGGAGAAGGGGGATAGAGCACTACCAGAGATTATACGGCCATTTAGATACCTTAGTTAAATAATGTTTATTTCCTCCCCCCTTTACGGGGGAGGATTAAGGTGGGGGTGATCAAAACATTTCGTTTATTTTTCGATGAACTATAGTTATAATAGTCTGCTGAATGTCGAAGTTATGGCTTATATTATTTCTCCTTTTCGTGTTGCCTCTTGCTTCCTGTAAATCCTCTGGCAAAGAATCTGATTCATCCGCTGACCAATACTCAAAATACGATAATACCGACCCTGTTGACGGAGACTGGCTTATATATAATCTCGGCGAGGAACCGGGAACTTTAAACCCCATTACCGCAACCGATGCCTATCAAAACACCGTTAACGATGGAAACGTTTATGAAACTCTCGTCAAGAGAGATGATAAAACACTAGAAATTATTCCGCTCCTTGCGGACTCGTGGAAGATTTCGGATGATAAGCTCGCCTACACCTTCTTTATCAAAAAGGGGATAAAGTGGCATGACGGGGTTCCATTTACTGCCCGCGACATAGTTTTTTCATATAATAAGATAATGGACCCGAATGTTGATGCCCCTCACCTTAGGAGCTACTACAAGGACATAAAAAAGGTTGAGGCTCTCGATGATTATACGGTAAGGTTTACCTACGCGAGACCCTATTTTCTAGCTCTGGAATTTTGCGGCGGAATGCCTATAGTGCCGGAGCACATATTTAAAAACGGGGATTTTAACACCAATCCTACGGGAAGGTTCCCTGTTGGAACAGGCCCATACAGGTTTCTAAGGTGGGATACGGGAAAAGAGATAGTTCTTGAGAGAAATGAAAACTACTGGGGAAAGAAGCCTCATATAAAACGAATTATTTTTAAGTTAATCAGCGACCCTACTGTAACCCTTCAGGTGCTAAAGCGCGAGGAGATTGACTTTACCGGGCTTACGGCAATACAGTGGGCCAGGCAGACCTCATCTCAGCGGTTTCAGAAAAACTTTGATAAACTCAGCTACTTCACGCCGAACTACAGCTACATAGGATGGAATATGAAAAAGCCATTCTTTTCAGACAGGCGTGTGAGAACCGCGATGACATATCTCGTAAACAGGAAACTGATTCTTGATAAGATTCTCTACAATCTGGGCGATGTCGTTACAAGCCCATTTTATATAAACAGCCCGGAGTATGACCACTCAATAGAGCCTTATCCCTATGACCCTGAGAAGGCAAGAAAACTCCTTGATGAAGCCGGATGGATAGACCACGATGGTGATGGAATCCGGGATAAGGACGGAATTAAATTTGAGTTTGAGTTTCTCATCCCAAGCGGCTCCGTGACGGGCGAGCAGATTTCCACTATTTTGAAAGAAGAACTCAAGAGGGTTGGAATTGGAATGAACATAAGAAAGGTTGAATGGGCGGTCTTTGTAAAGCAGCTTGATGAGAGAAAGTTCGATGCAGTAACACTTGCATGGTCTATGGGTGTTGAGTCAGACCCATATCAGATTTGGCATTCTTCTCAGGCTGAAAAGGGGTCTAATTTTGTAGGGTTTAAGAATAAAGAGGCAGACCGATTGATAGAAGAGGCGCGAACCGAGTTTAACAGAGAAAAACGAATCGAGCTTTATAGAAAATTCGCTGAAATTGTGCATGAAGAGCAGCCTTATACATTTCTTTTCTGTCGCAAGTCGACTGTTGCTCTGCACAAGAGATTTAAAGGGGTTAATGTTTATCCACTGGGGCTTGACCAGCTTGAGTGGTTTGTTCCGCTTCATCTTCAGAGATACGGGCAGGTGACAATGAGTAAGTAGGGCGTATTGCAATACGCCACTACCATAGATAGATTATCTGTTCGTGTAAACCCGTTTTCATTCGTGGCTACCTTGGTTAGATAATAGTTAGATAATCTAACTACCCAATCCATAACACTAACTTTACTGCAATCCATTGACTGTGTCAATATGCTTTATCTACTATATGCAATAAAACGTTAACTATAGGTGATAGCTACGGGGAAGAAGGGGAGTTGTAGTTTCTTGCCTGTGGGATTTGAACCCTGAGAGGTAATAATATGGAAAGGCTAACTCATTCGGTGGATTTGTGACATAGTATAGCTATAAAGAGTCATCGGTTCGTTAAGGATAGAGAGAAGTTTCTCAATTTGGTTTTGACATTTACTAATATCAGGGGGAAGACTTTGTCGAATCACAGTAAAGTCTCTTCTTTGAAGTTTATGAGAGAAGTTTTGTAAAAGTTGGTGATGCTAGAAGTCTCAATTAAATCTTTTTGCTCTACGATGTAGTTGGTGTGTTTAATTACTGTGTTGATTTTGCGTAGTGCTATGATTAACGAATGACCTTCTTGACCTAAGATGTCTGTTATGGTGGTTAGGACCTCACTAGCTTCTACAGACCTTTCCCTATTGTGGACTTTACCCAGAATTAACAAAGACCTTAGCAACAGCCCTGGCCAGACGATAGTAAATGAACTTCGGATCATAGTGATCGAAGACCTCTATCC
>JBLNAE010000138.1:0-12298 GCA_050259195.1 Ignavibacteriales bacterium | reverse complement strand
TAAGTAAGAATTAGATTCTCACAAAATTGCTATCCTCTTACGTGGAGGGATGATTCCAGTGGTTTATGTCTACCCTCGTCATATGCTCTACCAGAGATCTCCTACGCCGCACAATGCATCTGATAATTTTAGTTCTCATTTCAATGGAATGTATGTAATTATGTGTGTTGAAAATACCCGTCAACAAATTTAAATTGGGGACGGCTTACAATGAGGTCATCTAAATGCTTGTTTATTGCTTGAGCAACAAGTCGAGCGGGTTGAAACGGACTTATCAATGTCTCCAAAACTGAAGAATTGGAGAACTTGTTAGCACACTTTTCCGCCAGAGTCGAAGTGAAGATTTCTCTAATTTCATCCTTCCCTTGTTTCCATAGTTGTTCAGTAAGAACTGAGATAATTTCTTCACAAATCCCCTCATGTCCACAACTTCCTTTCTCTTTTTTCTCTTCACAAATTTCTTCATCACAAATCCAAAACAATGCCTCGTTTAAGTCTTTATGGACCCCTCCCAGAGCCTCCTCTAATATAGAGCTATATTTTGTCTCAAGCTGCCACCATGATGCCAAGAGAGGAAAAAAATTATAAGAAATAGCTCGCTCTAATCGTTTGGTGAACTTTTCTACAGAGAATCGAAGATTTATAAAACCTATGACGCAATCAAGGAAATCGAATAGATTGTCCAACCCTTGTGCTGATTTCTTAAAAAAACTCCCAATCGCCTCTAGTGCATCAGAGCTTATATCAAGAAGCTCTTCCGTAGATGATTTGGAATATCTTTCTTCTATCGATTTCGCAAGAGGGCTATTTTTAAATTGTGGCCAAACTTCCTTAATAAAATCTCCTACAATGGGATTTGCAGGTTCGAGCTCGGGAGTTGTTAGAGCGAGGAAAAAGTCCTCCTCCGACACTAAATCTCCAGTAGACTCTATCGTGTCAAGTTTGGTCATGTTTTCTTCCTCAATATAATTTGTTTTTAATGGTTTCTCAACCATGCCATATACTCTTAATATCTAATCTCAAATAACCGAGATGTTATACGTGATTGAATATGTTTTTACCACCTCTAGGGTCAGATTTTTTGATTGTTCACCGGACGGATAATCATACATTGTAGTCACAACCTAGGCAGCAACATACCTTCTCCTAATCTCTAACCCCAAATAGGTGTTATTGTTAATTGCATTCCAAGGCATCACTCGTTCAGTAAGGAGCTCCATTGGTGTTTTAGAGGAGCCTGCTCCTACCTGAAAACCCTAAAACCAGCCTTGTTTGTAAAACCAGTAGAGCATTCCTACAGGAATTAAAACGCATAATATCAGGGCTATCGTGAAAAGCAGATTATTGCCAAAGGGCATATGTTGGAAATTCATTCCGAAAAAACCCGTAACAAATCCAAGGGGCAAAAAGATTGTTGCGATAATTGTAAGCCGTTTCATAACCTCATTCAGGCGGTTAGATACGGTTGAGAGATAAACATCAAGCATATTTCCCGCCATATCGCGATATGTATCAATCATGTCCTGGATTCTGATCAGATGGTCGTGGACGTCGCGGATGTAAAGATAAGTTTTCTCTTTAATAAGGCCGGACTCGCGCCTATGAATCAGACCGAAGACCTCTCTAAGAGGAGCTACGATCTTTCTTAACCTTACTAAATCCTGTTTAAACACGAATATCTTTGTGAGGGACTCAGGATTTGGAGAAGAGACTATTCTATCTTCAAGTTCATCAATCTCATCCTCTATTTTATCCAGAAGTGGAAAATACCCGTCTACGAGAGAATCACTCAGCATATAAAAGATAAAATCACAACCCTTCTCCAGTGTCTGAGGCTCGTCTTTGCACCTTTTGAGACAATTATCAATGATTTCCATAGGCTTATCGTGAACGGACACTATAAAGCGCAGAGCCAAAAAAATATGAAGTTCATCGGCTTCTATCCTTTTGTCATTTTCGAGGCGACACAGATGAAGGACAAAGAAGATATAACCGTCGTATTCTTCGAGTTTAGAGCGCTGGTTTAAATGGATGCAGTCTTCAAGTGCAAGGGGATGAAAATTAAAGACATGGCCCAGCCACTCGACTTCTTCTTTATTTTGATTTTGAACATCCAGCCAAATGTAGAGACCGTCTTGAGAGAGCAATGAGGGAACTGAATCCCGGTCGTCCCCTTCCTTAACGATTTTCCCCGACCGATCCCATGCAAGAAATCTTATCGGCATCTCTTGGGTTCTCCATTTAATGAGAGTTGGAGAGGAGCACTGTATCTCCCTCTTTTAGGCCGCTTGTAATCTCTACATTTTCATTATCATAGAGCCCCGTGGTCACCTCTTTTTCCTCATAGGAGCCGTTCTTCTTTACTTTGACCGATGCGGTTCCATCCAAATCCCATACGGCTTTTATCGGAAGAGCAAGGACATCTCCTTTACTATTCACAAACATTGTAAAGTCCACATTGAGTCCCAGATTGAGCTTTTGGCCGGAGTCGAGTTCAATCTTGACCTCAAGAACCTTGGTGTCTACCATCTCAGCCGGGTTGTCGGAAATTATCTTTTTCTTTCCTACCGCGGAGCTTATCTCAGTGACTTTTCCCTTAAATTTCTCTCCGGGATAGGCATCCGCAGCGACTACGGCCGATTGCCCTACTTTAACCTTTCTGATGTCTGTTTCGTCTATTTCGGCTTTTACTATGATTTTACTTACGTCTGCTATTGTGACTATAGGAAGCAGTTTCTCAAGCGTAATAGTTTCTCCGGGGTCAAGAAATCTCCTTACGATTTTGCCTGGAAATGGTGCTCTTATGTATGTGCTCTCGAGGAGAGCTTCTGCGTATTGAAGATCGGCTTCTGACTTTTTGATTTGTGAAAGAGCCAAATCATACTTCATTTGGGCACTGTCAAGTTCAGACCTTGATATGATTCCCCTTTTAAAGAGCGTATTGAATCGGGTCAAATTTTGTTTTGCCTCTTTTAACTCTGCCTCTGTACCTAAGAGATTAGCCTTTGCCTGCTCGACCTGCGCTTTCATTTCATCGTTTTCGAGCACTGCGACGACGTCGCCCTTTTTGACGAAATCCCCTTCTTTGACATCAACTTCCTTTAACCTTCCGAGGGTTTTGGGAGCCAGGTCAACCTCTTCAATCGCCTCGACCTTTCCCTTTGCGGCAACGGTTAGGTCTATATTTTTCTTCTCGACTCTCACCTCATATGTAGATGAATCACGGCCCACTGATACGGCTAATATCAGGAAAACTAAGATGGGTCCAAGTATGGATATAATTATCTTTTTACTCATTGCGTTTGCAGGAATAGATGACTGAATTACTAACAGATAGTATATTCAATTTTTTTATTCATTTATAGTTATCCGCATGGGTTTGTGTTGTAGTTGTGGGGATAACCCTTGCAGTTACTAAAATTTCCTACATTGTCCAAGAGAATATGGCCGATGCAATGGTCTGTCCTTACTTAGTTTGTTTTACACCGCGCTTTTTCTGTTCTGATTCCAATAGTCTTTCGACTTGTGGTAAAATTGTGTTAACTTTCTGATATCGAAAGAAATAAGACTATAGAAGAGACAAACATGAAAGTAATCTTTGACCCGGAAGAGCCGCTTAAATTTCCTACATCTGCGACGATTGGAATTTTTGATGGAGTTCACGTTGGGCACAAGAAGATTATAAGCATTGTGCGAAAAGACGCTAAAGAGAAGGGACTCACTTCATGCGTAATAACCTTCTATCCTCATCCACAGAAGGTGCTTCGCGGAACCGATATTCCGCTCATAGTTCCTTTAAAAGAAAGATTTAGGCTTTTAGAGAAAGAGAATGTAGAAGTTACTGTCTGCTACAATTTTACGAAGGAGTTTGCAGCAATATCGGCTGAGGACTTTGTTAAAGACATACTCGTCAGGACGTTGAATGTTAAGAGTATATTCGTGGGACCCGACTTTTTGTTTGGAAGAAAAAGGGGAGGAAACGTAGAGCTTCTTGAAACGATGGGGAGAAAATATAAATTTGAAACCAGGATGGTTGAGCCTGCCGTACTGGATGGAGAGGTAGTGAGCAGCACAGTCATAAGAAATCTCATCGAGGATGGGATGGTAAAAAAAGCTGCGGGGTTTTTAGGTGATTATTTTTCCATAGATGGAAGAATTAAAGAAGGAGAGAAAAGGGGAAGAAAACTCGGATTTCCTACGGCAAACCTGGATACCAGTTGGGAGATTTTTCCAAAAAGAGGTGTCTACATCACATGGACTTATTTGGAGGGAGAGAGGTTTAGAAGCATTACAAACGTGGGTTTGCGTCCGACGTTTGGCGAAAATCAGCTTCTTATAGAAACCCACATAATTGATTTTAAAGTTGATATCTACGGTATGACAATGAGAATAGGGTTCATAGACAGACTAAGGGATGAAAAGCGTTTTGAGAGTATAGATGCGCTTGTTGCGCAGATTTCAAAGGATGTGGAGCAGGCCAAAGAGATTTTTGAGGAGATGCCTTGAGTATAAAAGGAAGTACCAGGGTTTATGCGATATTCGGCCATCCCGTAAGCCATAGTCTCTCTCCCCGAATGCACAACGCCGCTTTTAAAGCGCTCCATCTTGATTGCGTGTATGTTCCTTTTGATGTTCAGCCTAAGGATTTTGAAACGGCCGCTCGTGCTATAAGGGCAATGAGAATTTCTGGAGTAAACATCACGATTCCTCACAAGGAGAGTATAATTTTTTTCCTCGACGAAATCTCTCCTGAGGCAAGTCTCACGGGCGCCGTAAACACTGTGAAAAATGATGACGGAAAACTCACTGGCTATAACACAGATGTGAGTGGTTTTCTCAGATCAATAGAACAGGACTTGGGATTTCATCCAAAGGGATCGAATGTTGCTGTAATTGGGGCGGGGGGTGCAGCACGCGCGGTACTTTCGGCTCTTTGCATGAACGAAGCATCCGAGATTTACATAATAAATAGAACCTTTGACAAAGGGAAAAAGTTGGCGGTGGAATTTAAAAAGAATTTCAAAGATACTCAGATTTACGCTGTCTCTCTGGATAATAAAGAGGAAATGGAAAAGCCTCTGAGTTCGGCTAATCTTCTTGTGAATGCAACTTCAGCGGGGATGAAAGGAGTAGACTCGGTTGAGGTGCCCCTGGAGCTTCTTTCGCAAAGAGCAGTGGTCTATGATCTTGTTTACGACCCCCGCGAGACGAATCTTGTTAAACAAGCAAAGGAGATGGGACGAAGAGCCTCAGGGGGGCTTGATATGCTTCTCTACCAGGGCGCGGAGAGCTTTAATATATGGACTGGTGCGGAGGCTCCGATTGAAGTGATGAGGAAGGCAATCGGGTAGGAGTAACAATGTATTACGCCCAATGGATGCTAGGCACTTGACAATCTGATTTTAATATTTTAGGGTGTAAAAAGAGCTTTTAGTAAACCCTAAGGGGAGTGTGAATGCCCGGAATTGTAGTAGGAAGCAATGAGAGCATTGATAGCGCTCTCAAAAGATTTAAAAGGCAGATAGAAAAAGGAGGAGTTCTGTTCGAGATAAAAAAGAGAGAGTTTTACGAAAAACCAAGCCAAAGAAGGAAAAAGAGATTATTCACATCGAAAAAACGCTTCACAAAAACGGCCGAAAGAACGTAGATCTTTAGAGAAAATGTAGTTTTAATTTGTTATGAGTTACGGGAGGGGAATAGTACTTTGAAGTTTTATCTTCTATCTTCTTTTTCTCTACTTTGTTCTTTACTAAAACTGAATATCAACTTTGTAAGCATAGTGGTTAATGAACTATTCTATCTCCGAGTCAATAATTGAAGAGATAAGGGGGAGGTTTAGCATCGTAAACCTCATAGAGACCTACGTGTCTCTTAAAAAATCAGGGAGGGGCTACGTCGGGCTTTGCCCGTTTCACGATGAGAAGACGCCTTCTTTTCACGTAAGCGGTGAAAAGGGAATATTCCACTGCTTTGGCTGTGGAACGGGGGGAGATATTTTCGGGTTTATGATGCGGTATAACAATCTTACGTTCCCTGAAGCCGTAACGGAGCTTGCTCGTCGCGCGGGCCTCAGAATTGAGAAAAGCTCTTTGCCCGCCGGAAGAAAGCCGAGAAAAGACGTCCTTTTTAAACTCAATATGGTCGTCTCAAGGTTTTATCACGGTATGCTGATTGAGAGCACCGAGGGCAGAGCGGCGAGGGATTACCTGAGAAAAAGAGGAGTTTCTTTAGAAAGAGCGAAGGAATTTGGGTTGGGATATGCTCCCAGTAGATGGGATGCGCTGGTTAGGTTCCTGACCGAAAAAAAGGCTCCGCTCAAGATGGCGGAGGAAATCGGGCTTATAATCAAGAGAAAGATCAAAGACGGATACTACGATAGGTTTCGAGATCGGATAATGTTTCCGATAAGGGACGTTGACGGCAGGGTGATTGGGTTTGGGGGAAGAACTCTGACTCAGGAGAAACCCAAGTATATAAACTCGCCTGAGTCGGAAATTTACCGTAAAAGGAGCGTTCTCTACGGACTTGATAGGGCGAGGGATTCTATAAGAAAAATCGGGCAGGTTATAATGGTCGAAGGCTACATGGATTTTCTTTCTCTTTATTCTGCCGGAATAAAAAACGTTGTTGCTACTTTGGGCACGGCTCTTACGCGTGATCATGTGGTGCTCCTTCGGCGCTATACGGATAGAGTGATAATTGTTCTTGATGGAGATGAATCTGGGGAAAAAGCCTCTCTTAGAAGCCTTCTTGATGTTTTCCTTGAGGAAGGTCTGTTGCCGCTTATGGTTCTTCTTCCTAAAGGGGATGATCCGGATTCCTTTATCTCAAAAAGACATCGGGATGAATTTCTAAAGCTAATTGCAGGTGCTGGTTCATGGCTCGACTTTTTCATAGAGACGGTTGTAAGAGATTTTGAGGCGGGAAAAATAAGTAGAACCAAAGCGGCTCAAGCAGCGGTTGAAATTGTCGCAAAAATTAAAAACGATATTGAGAGGAGTCATTATACAAGAAAACTAACGGAAACACTTGGGATAAGAGAGAATGACTTTGTATCTCTGATTGGTCGAAAAAAATCTGAGTTAGACCTTAAAAAGGCAAGAACACAGACACATGTGGAACTTAAAAAAACGTTCGACACTCAAGAAAGGCTCATTCTTAAGATTCTTCTTAGATTCCCGAAATATTCCCGATACTTGAGAGAGGAAAAACTGATTGATCTTATTGCGGATGGTGAAATTAAATCAATTTTGAAAGAGATTGTTCTCAATGGGCAATCCGATGCGTCGTCTCTTCTTTTGAGGTTTGGTGATGTCTCTACTCATGAGATTATATCCGATGCCATTTTTTCATCTGATAACATCTCGGATGAGAGTACCGGGTGGAGAATGCTCAAAGACTGTATTCAAAAATTAAAGCTAAAAAGAATAGAAAACGAGTTTAGCATGCTAAGGTTAGAAATAGATAGAGCTAGAAAGGAGAAAGACGCACGTCTCGAAGAAAAACTCATCCAAGAATATCGAGACTTGATAGAGCGGGAGAAAAACATAAAGGGAGAGACGCATGAAGATTAAAAAGAAAAAGGTCCATGGCGAGTTTGAAGAGGGCAATGAAGATAGCCTTCCGGGATTCTTATTTGAAGATTCCTTCGGGGATGAAGAAGAAGGAGAGGAATTTTTAAATATTTACGGGGACTACGATAACAATAAAATTGAGGAGACACCGTCTCTCACTAGAGAAAACTATACAGGTATGGGCAGAGAGATCGCCAGCGAGTACGATTTAATAAGATTCTATCTCCATGAAATAGCCGGGCACTCCCTCCTTACAAGAGATGAAGAGGTGCGGATAGCAAAAGAAATTGAGAACGGAAAACGGATTATAGCAAGGGCGATACTCGGCTCTTCCCTAATGCTCCGGGAAGTGATTAGCCTCGGCGAGAAACTAAAAAAAGGGATGCTCAGCGTAAGGGATATAACGAATTTGATTGACGACGAGTCGGATGATTTAGGTGAAGAGGAAATTCTTCTCAGAGTAAAACGTGCCATAGATACAATAAAAAAAATTCATCTGAATAACAGGAAAATAGGGAAAAGGCTTTCCCTAGCTCCTAAAGATAGCAGGGAACCGCTAAGGCAAAGAATAAAGAAGAATAACGAAAAGATAATCTCTTATTTAGAAGAGATTAATCTCAGTAAGCATCAGATGGATAGGATACTCTCGATCACTAGGAATTACATAAATCGAATAGAAGAGATTGAGAGGGAATTTAGAGAAGCTCAAAAGTGTGTTGAAGCTCAGGCGGCAGAGATAAAGACCGGTCTAAAAAAGAAAATCCAGAATGTTGTAAGGGATGCAGGGGGAAACGTCGCGAAACTCAGGAGAACCCTTGAGAGAATTGAACAGGGAGAGGAGAGAGCCTGTAGAGCCAGAAGAAAGCTGATTGAATCCAATCTGAGACTCGTTGTAAGCATAGCAAGAAGGTACATTAACTGCGGTCTTCCGTTTTTGGATTTGATTCAAGAGGGAAACATCGGACTTATGCGCGCTGTTGAGAAGTTTGAATATCACAGGGGATATAAATTCTCCACATACGCTACGTGGTGGATAAGGCAGGCGATAACTAGGTCTCTTGCGGATCAGTCAAGAATAATAAGAATTCCGGTTCACATGACTGAGACCATAAATAGACTAATCAGAGCTTCTAGACTTCTTGTGCAGGAACTTGGACGCGAGCCGTTTCCAGAGGAGGTAGCGGAAAAGGTCGGAATGCCGGACGATAAAGTGGCAAGGATTCTTAAAATCGCAAAGGACCCCATCTCGCTTGAGACCCCAATTGGGGATGAAGAGGACGGCAGGCTTATGGATTTTATAGAGGATAAAACCACGGCCTCTCCGCTTGAGGCTCTGCAGATGAAGGAGCTCAAGCAGATTTTAAAAGGTGCCCTCTCCTCGGTTCTCAACAGCAGAGAGGAAAGGATAGTGAGACTTCGGTTCGGAATCGGAAGGGAAAGGGAACATACCCTTGAAGAGGTAGGTCGGGAGTTTAAGGTAACAAGAGAGAGAATCAGGCAGATTGAAGTAAAAGCGATAAAGAAGCTAAAGCATCCGGGCAGGGATTTTCCGATAAGAAGTTATATAGAAAGAAGATAATTAGGTCTTCTCCTTTTTCCTTAACTCTTCTGCTTCTTCGAAATAAACGAGAGTGGAATCAACTGTCTTGTGGCGAAGCATTTGTTTTACTTCCGAAACTGCCGCTCCGGCTTCTATTGCAAGGAGCGCCGCCGTGTGCCTGAGGCTGTATGGAGTTATTCCCTTTCTTTTAATCCCTGCGAGCTTCAGGTAGTAATTTACGCGCTCCCTTATAGCACGTGTCGTAATTCTCTCTTCCCTTGCTCTATTTCCTACACCCCAAAGAAGCGGTTCGTCTTCTTTTGGCTTTCCTCTGGTCTCAAGGTACCACTCAAGCACCTCCTGAGCCTGAGGCGTCAGTATTACATATTCGTCTTTTTTGTCTTTACTTTTTCCCTGAACGAATATTACCTGTTTTCCGCTTTTTACCCTTATGTCCTCCACGTTTGCCCTTACGATTTCTATCTCACTCAACCCACATCTTACCATAAGGTTTATCATCGCCCAGTCCCTTGCTCCTACCGCGGAGGTTGTATCAATCGCGCCGAGCATCGCCTTTACTTCGTCAGGCGTCAGGGCTGCTCTAAGATGCTTCTGAGGTCTTCCGCTTCCCCTTACTCTTTTTGCGGGGTTTTGGACAACCACCCCTTTTGAGATAAGATAATCGTAGAACCTTCTTACGGATGTTAGGTATGTGGAAAGCGATGTCGGAGAGAGATTTTTAGAAACCAAAAAGTCTTTATATTTTTGAATATCATCTATAGAGAGTCCCACAGGGGAATTGCCTCCCAGCCACCTTGCAAACTCGCGTAGCGCCTTGAGGTAGGTTTCTTTAGTTGTTTCTCTCCTATCGAGTGCGTTAATAAATTCATTTATAAGCTCTTCCATAAGAGTGTAGATTAAATCATGTTCGAAGGAGGATTTCAAATCCAAGGAGTTGACCTTTACAATGTATCCTTATAAATCGTTAACTGTTTGGCTACGTATTGCTCTTGACATTTTTTTGCATTCAGTTAATTTTTATATTTGAATCTGGGTGGCAATGCTGAAGAGGAAACACCCGGTCCCATTCCGAACCCGGAAGTTAAGCTCTTCAAGGCTCATGATACTACCTCCTTACGGGGGTGGGAAAGTAGGTAGCTGCCCTGATTCTTTTTATTTTAATGGATAACAAAACCCGTCTTGCTGTTTTTGTCTCAGGAAGCGGAACCAACCTTCAAGCAATAATTGACGCCAAAATCCAGAACGTAGAGATTGCATTAGTACTTAGCAATAATCCTGGTGCTTATGCCCTAGAAAGGGCAAAAAAGCACGGTATTCCTGTAGAGATTGTAGACCACAGAGACTACTCTTTAAGGGAGGAGTTTGAGAGAGAGATCCTGATGAGGCTTGTGCCGTATAATATTGACCTCATTGCTCTTGCGGGTTTTATGAGAATACTCTCTCCATTTTTTATAATCTCGTATAAAAATAGGATAATTAACCTTCATCCCGCGCTTCTGCCTTCTTTTCCGGGCACACACGCAGCAAAGCAGGCTCTTGATTACGGCGTGAAATTTACCGGATGCACGGTGCATTTTGTTGACGAAGGGGTTGATACGGGGCCGATTATACTTCAGGCCGTGGTTCCAATTTACGATACGGACACAGAAGATAGCCTTCTTGAGAGAATCCATAAAGAGGAATACAGAATTTATCCTGAGGCGATAAGAGTTTTTGCCGAGGGGAGGCTGAAGATTGAGAGGAGAAGAGTTTTTATCAGAGATTAATAAGGTTCAGATTTCTAGAATGAGTGAATGTCCAATCTGCAAGAAAAAATATCCCCAAGTCGTAGAATACTGCTCTGAGTGCCGAGTAAGTGTTATTCGTGGATTTAACGGGTCTTCTAAAGAAAAGACGTTTGTTGAGGTTTACAGAACCGGGGATGTTGCTCTTGCGGGTTTGATTAAAGAAGTCTTAGATGACCATAAAGTAATATGTTATCTTGACAACTACTTTATCGCACATATATGCAGCCCGTTTTTCTCTCCAGTAAAAGTTATGGTTTATAAGGAAGATGTAGAGGATGCTAAGGAGGTTATTAATCTATTCTTTAGGCAAGATTAATAGGGACGGGTTTAAAGCCTGTCCCTGGATATTATCTAATTCACCTCTTCGTTGCTAAATTAGAGAATTAAATATCCCTTCCCACCGCCCGGGCGACGGGTTTTGCTTTCTCCATAAGTAGAGAGAACTTTGAGGGCTTGAGCGATTGTCCGCCGTCGCTTTGTGCGATTTCGGGTCTACAATGAACCTCGATTATCAATCCGTCAACCCCCGCCGCGATTGCTGCAAGCGCCATAGGGGTTACATATTGCCAGTAACCCGTGCCATGACTGGGGTCAGCTATAACGGGAAGATGAGTTTTTTCCTTTAGCACAGGAATAGCATTAAGATCAAATGTGTTTCTAGTAGCCGTCTCAAATGTTCTTATCCCTCTCTCGCAGAGGACAACATTTTGGTTTCCTTCGGAAAGTATGTACTCGGCGGCCATAAGAAATTCACTTATTGTTGTAGACATTCCCCGTTTAAGAAGCACGGGTTTATTGCACCTTCCCACATATCTTAGAAGGGCGTAGTTCTGGGAGTTGCGCGCTCCAATCTGAAGCATGTCGGAGTATTCTGCCACTATGTCTAAATCATGCGCGTCGAGAATCTCGGTTACCACGGGGAGTCCAGTCACTTTTCTAGCCTTGGCAAGCAGTTTTAATCCTTCCTCGCCAAGCCCTTGAAACGTATATGGGGAGGTTCTCGGCTTATAAGCTCCTCCTCTTAAAATAGTCGCTCCTGCCTGCTTTACCGCCATGGCAGTCTCAATAATCTGCTCTTCGTTCTCGACAGAGCAGGGACCCGCCATTACGATGATTTTGTTATCTCCAATTTTGACATTTCCAATCTTTACAACAGTGTTTTTGGGCTTTACCTCGCGGCTGGCGAGTTTATAGGGCTGAAGTATTGGAACGACTTTTTCAACCCCTGCGAGCACGCTTAAGGATTCAAGGTGGTAGGGTTTTCCCCTTTCGTCTCCCACAGCTCCGATGACGGTTCTCAGAACCCCTTCAATTATATGGGCTTTGTATCCGAGTTCCTTTATTGTGGATATTACCTTATCAATTTCTTCCTGTGT
>JBLNAE010000137.1:0-14235 GCA_050259195.1 Ignavibacteriales bacterium | reverse complement strand
AAAAGCTAGTACTTACAAGGACTTTTGGGATATTATGCAATTTGAGTGCAAAAAATAGAAAAATCCTTTTATTTACAGTACGTTTTGTGATTTTCAGCCTTTATCACGCAAAAGATCTATTAACGATCCACGAAGTGAGCGGCGAAAAGGTATTTGTAAGCCTTTCTACCCCTTATTATGTTGTTCGGCGTAGTGAGTCATGCCTGTGACATCGATTACCACCACAGGTTCGTTTCCTATAACCCAACCGTCATGTCCAGGCGGAATTATTGCCATATCGCCTGGACCAAACTCGGCTTCTGTGCCGTCATCCATTTTAACTTTCAACCGTCCTGAAATAATATACTGGGTGTGTGGGGCCTCACAGCTTTCGGTGTTGGCTATTGGTTTGACATGCTCGGACCACTTCCACCCAGGTTCAAGAGTGACTCGGCCAAACGTGATGCCTTCGACCGTAACAATCTCTACTTTCCCTTTTGGGAAGGTGCGTGTTTCATCCGGTGAGTTTAGACTTTTTTTTCTGCATCTTTGCCATGTTTTGATACCTCCTTGTTTCCATTGTCTCGTATAATGTACTAGCTGTAAATTAAGAGAAACTTAATCCTACTTCTTAGCTGATTGTTTACCGTACTTCCTAACCGCTTTAGGTAAGACTCCTCAATCGAAGTTTGTTCCATTCAATCCCTACATAACTTCTTTGCAGTCTCTGTAATGAATCTTTCTTCATCAATGAAGTTATCACATGGATCCCGAAATTCTCCATAAGTCATACATATAGACCCTATGTAGTGCATACATCCGGGGCAATTTTCTGGAGACTCGGTTGCGGCGTTTAATGTAGATCCCTCATCATATTTGTTTGGCAGAGAATATGGTGGTACAAGATAGGATTGAGTTTTTGATTCAGGCACATCATCATATTTACACTCGACATACATTGTTCCGTCAATTTTCCTTCTTATCCCGCGGTAGAGAGAACAGATATTCATACCCTGCTTTGTTGTCCATCTAACGATACAGAACGGACTTCCTATCGGACACCAAAGCGGCTTTATCCAGAATATGTTTTTATTATTTTGAGCGGATGTTATGTATTGAATATGGATCATTTTCCACCTTTATTACACAATCCTTATACACTTTAGCTCTATCCCTTGCGCTGCGCCGGGATGAGTCCTGTTTTCCCCACAAAGAAGTTCTTATTCTCATCTATAAAGCTCTTCCACTTCTCAGGGAGTTCATCTTCGTGGTATATTGCATCTACCGGACAGGGATCGACACAAGCCCCGCAGTCTATGCATTCATCTGGATGGATAAAGAGTTGATCTTCACCCTCATAAATACAATCTACGGGACAAGCATCAACACAGGCTCTATCTTTTACCCCGATACATGGCTCTGCAATTATATATGCCATATCTTATCACCTCCTTAATACCCAAATAAACTATAACTAACTCGTATTAACATGTTAAGTATTTTAACCTATTTTTTATCAACTATATCAATCCCGTTTATGCATAAGGCTTTCCTGTTATCATATATTTTAGCTTACTTCCTTATAAGCCCAATCCTCTTGAAACTTTACAGTTAATTGACTCTTTAGTGCTTAATTCTCCCAGTCTCGGAATATCCTTTTGGCATTCCTTCCAGTCTGTCATCTTTGAAGTTAGCTTCCCATTTCAATACACCATCTTCGTAGTAGGTCGCGATTATGCCTTCCTTTTTACCGTGTCTATAGTTCCATAGTGTCTTAAGTGATCCCATTTCATAGTACTCCCTGCTTACACCTTCCAGTTTATTATCTTTGAAATTCAATTCCATCTGTAATCTTCCACTCTCATAGTAAACTTTGCTTATCCCTTCTAGCTTATTATCATTACAGTTCAATTCCACAAGTAACTTTCCGCTCTTGTAATAAATTTTATCTAGCCCATATCTTTTACCTCCTCTTCCACACATTTATACAAACTTTTTCTTGGTTTTATTTAATCTATTTCCTCTAGTAAGCTTTTGGAGACCCAACCTACTACTCCACCCTGAGTTTTAATTTTTATCCAATATTGTTGTTTGTCATCTAGCCTTTCAATTACTTCCCCCTTTTTAACTGCCAACCGGATAGGAAACCTCATTCCGGGCCCCTCTCTTATATTAGCACCTTTGGAAATAACAATTAAATACTTTTTCTGGAAGGATATCTGTTGGATTGTTTCCTTTTCTCCCTCGGTCTCAGTTGTCTGTATTTCAGGAGTCTTTCCTGTATTCTCTTGAGCAGTTTCTTTTGCACTTACCTTTTCTTCCGGTGTAACTTTACCGTACACTTCTTTCGAACTTTTACTATAGACGGATTCCGGCTTCGCATTTGATACAATTTTGGTAGATTTACTCCTATTGTTAAAGACCAACAAGCCAAAGAGCAAAATCAAAATCACAGACATAATACTAAAAGCGATTCTTTTATATTTTCCCTCTGAATCCATAAGTGACTTTATAGAAGCCCCCATTAAATACTTAGCCTCTTTTATCCTCTCTTTCTTCCTAATGTCCCTCTCTACAATCAATCCTTCGTCCTTCAAGTTCTCTATCAGAGCCTTTAATTTGCCTTTATCCGTTATGGGTATTCCAGATTTATTTAAGGCTCTTTCCATTAATCTCATTTCATATGTTAGCCAACTATCATCTCTTCCATAGCTTACATCATAGTAGCCCCATACCACGAAAGGCAGATCATAGTTATCCTCATTGTCCAGTCTGTAATAACCTTCTCTATTCCCCAGTACTCTATTTCCATATCCGAGAGTATAAACCTCAAGAAGCAGGTCTGTCTCTTTTATCTCACATTCTTGTTTATGGACTCTAAGAAGATATTTTTTAAGGGCACTAGCTTCTTTCTCTGTAAAGAGTTCGTATAGATTGTTTTCACAAACATAGTGTGAATTATCCAAATTCTTTGTATGGTTCATTATTACCTGGTTGTTGGCAACACTGGGACTGTCTCTATAAACAACAAACCACCTCATTTCTACTCCATCGTAAATTTCTCCACCATGAGAGAGGTTGTTAACTATTGATGTTACTCTAAGTAATCCCATTTTATGCATAACCCTTTTCATTCGCCTTACCTCAATAAGAGTAACCCATTATCAGTTTTATTCACAAATCTTTTCTATTCCTATTGTCACACAAAGAATAATTCCTTTCAAGCAAAACTTTCTCTCTGACTTTTTCAATCTCACCGACACTCTCAAGTTCCTCCCAAGCCCTTTTCTGGTGCCGCTATTGCTAAAGAAATGGTAAAAATACTGGTTGCTTAGCAAAGAAAAAAGAGAGCAATGCATAACTGCTCTGTAAACTGAACAAATTTAACTCGACCTTTATGCAATTGGTTAAGGTTTCACTTGTATTTTGTTTCCCCCGCTTATATAATGGAATTGAGGCTGTTAATTATGAAAAAACTCGTAGAACTCATAAGGCCTCCGAAAAAGCTCCATACCTTAATCTTCTTCGTTACCTCTCGTTGCAATGCCCTGTGTAGAACCTGTTTCTACTGGGAAGAGCTTAATAAAAAAGGTGACTTGACATTTGAAGAGATAGAGAAATTGTCTCGAACAATGCCATCGTTTTGTGATTTGCTCCTAAGCGGCGGCGAGCCGTCTCTTAGAAATGACCTTCCCCAGGTAGTAAATCTCTTCTACAAAAATAATGGGATAAGAAGAATCTACTTTCCCACAAACGGTCTTAAACCACAGCGCATAAAGGAGCTTGTCGAGAAAATACTCAAGGAAAATGTTCAGCTTGAGGTCTATCTTAATAATTCAATTGATGGCCTTCCTGAAACAAACGACAGGATTCGTAGCGTTCCGGGAAACTTTAGGAAATCCCTTGAGACCATAAGGCTTGCCAGGACCTTGAAGCCGAGATTCGGTCACAGGCTTCAGATAAACGTAAATTCAGTAATCTGCTCTGAAAACTATAATGAACTTACTAAACTTGGAAATTTCTTTCTCCAAAATGAGCGTCTTGATTATCACTACTTTCAGATAGTTCGCGGAGACACAATGGATAAAAATTTAAAAAAGGTTCCTGCGGAAGAATTAAAAAAGCTCTATAGAGAAGTAACGGAGATTCAAAGGATATATGCTCAGAGGCAAGCGGAGGATCGTGGGGTGTTGGAGGGGTGGATGAGGAAATCGGTGTATACCGCCGTTTTTAATTTTCATCATCAAACTCAGTTTAATAACTATACGGAAGATGCTCCCTGGCCCATGCCCTGCACCGCCGGCGAAACGGCGGTGGTTATTGACTACGACGGGGGCGTCAGGGCGTGCGAGCTTCGAGGCTCATTGGGAAATCTCAGGGATTACGGATGTGATTTCATGGCATTCTGGAATTCTAAGATAAGGGCGGATGAGGTTGATTCAATTGCACGCGATAAATGCTTCTGCACGCATATTTGCTTTCTCCATGACAGCATGAGGTTTTCTCCGCGCGTAAGATTCTGGGAACTTCCCAAGAGCTACATTACGGGACATTCCTGGTGAGTTTCTCTCTTTTTTATCTCCACTTGGATAGGACTAAATTTTTAGTTCCGCTATTGCGATGTTAAACCAGTTTCTAAAAGATTCAAAGATCATTAACGTTTCCCTGAATAAGAAAGTAATATTAATTGTTCTAATAGCATTGGTTCTTATTTTGAGCGGTTTGCTGTTTTTAAACACTTTAATCAGGGTTGAGGTAAATCGCTGGTTTTATCGGGAAGGATAGAGGCCCATGAAGTTCGGATTGGCTCGAAAATTGGCGGTCGGATAGCCCAGGTTCTCGTTGATGAGGGCAGCGTTGTGAAAGCTAGTCAGGTGATTGCCAGATTCAAGACCTATGATTTGCTCGCAAAGCGAAATCAAGCGGAAGCGGCGGTAAAACAGACAGAAGCAAATCTAGAGAAAAGCTCAGACACGGGCCAAGGCCAGAAGAGATTGATAAAGTGAGGTTTGATTTGGATGCTGCTCAATCGGACTACCGGAATGCCCTTTCGAATTACAGACGGTGTGATGCGCTTTACAAATGTGAGGAGGTTTCTCGTCAGGAGTTTGAAAACGTAAAGACAAAATTAGAGGAGGCTTCTGCCAGAAAAGACTCTTTGCGCAAGGAGCTGGATTTGCTCCTTGCCGGTACACGACAAGAAGACATTGCCGCGGCTGAGGCTGCGCTCAGGATGGCGAAGGCTAATTTAGGAGTAATAGACACTCAAATTGCCGAGGTTGAGATAAAGACCCCGGCAGACACCGTAGCCGAGGTGATTGATGTCCGTCCCGGCGACCTTATTGCTCCTGATAGTCCGATTGCAACCCTCCTTGAACCGGATCAACTCTATGTCAAGGTCTACGTGCCGGAGACGAAACTGGGTATGGTCAGTTTGGGCAAAGCCGTAGAAATCAGGGTTGACTCTTTTCTCAAAGAGACTTTTCCAGAAACCATTGAGCAAATAGCGACTCAGGGCGAGTTCACACCAAGAAACATTCAGACACGAGAGGACCGCGTACGCGAGGTTTTTGCCGTGAAGGTGAGAATCGAAAATCGGGGAGGCATTTTGCGCGCTGGTATGGCAGCGGATGTGATGATTAGGGACCGATCAGGAAAATGATAATGGACTGCAAATGTAGTGACGTATTGCAATACGCCAATACCCTACACAGCTTAGTGGTGAATTAATGTCTGCTATTATCGCCGAGCATCTTACTAAAAGATTCGGTTCGCTCACAGCCGTAAGGGACGTCAGTTTCACGGTTAAGAAGGGAGAGATTTACGGTTTTCTCGGACCGACTGGCTCAGGAAAATTAACCGTCATTAGAATGCTCTGTGGACTGCTCTCCCCAACCGAGGGCACGGCAACCGTATGGGGTTATGACATTATCAGAAATCCTGAAGAGATTCGTCGGACAATTGGGTATATATCCCAGAGGTTCAGTCTCTATGAGGATTTGACAGTACTCGAAAATATCAGGTTTTACGGGGGCATTTACGGACTCAAGGGCGAAAAACTCAAACAGAGAATGGGTGAGGTTATGGAAATAGTTAGCATCGGCAATCAGAGGCAGAAGCTTGCCGGAACACTCTCAGGCGGATGGAAGCAGCGCCTTGCTCTTGCGTGCGCCTTGATTCACGAACCTAAAATCGTTTTTCTCGACGAGCCGACCGCGGGCATTGATCCAGTTGCCAGGCGCGAGCTTTAGGACCTTTTCTTTGGGTTCTCCAGTCAAGGGGTTACGCTCTTTGTCACCACCCATTATAAAGCATCTTGCAGATGTAACTCCTCCTGGGACAAAACGCCTGGAGGTGGTCTGTGAGCAGATAACCTCCGGCCTGGATGTGCCAGGCGCGCCCCTGCAGTCAATTCATCTTCTGGTAGAAGACGACGTGGAACCTGAAGAAATCAGGCGGTACCTATCTCACGCCGGGATCGGTGAAGTCGAGATCAGGCATGTGCCACCTTCGCCTGAAGACGTATTCGTCACGCTGACAAAAAAGCAAAGCCCCGATCCCGCATTGGAAAAGAGGTAAGCCGTGTTTCGAGGATTTTTTTCGATAGTCTATAAAGAGGCGCTCCAGATTCGCCGCGATCCATTCACGCTCTTTCTTACGCTTGTTATCCCGATGTTTCAACTCCTCATTTTCGGCTACGCCATTGATATGACGGTGCGTGATATTAAAACTGCGGTTTACAACCTCGATAACCGGAGAGAAAGCTGGGATTTAATTGACAGCTTTGTCAACACGGAGTATTTCAAGATAACCCGGCGTGTATTTTCCGATGAGGAATTAAATCGCTTAATCGTCTCGGGGGAAGTGAAGATTGGAATCAAAATACCACCTGATTTCTCCGATAATCTCCTAAAAGGATGGCAGGCAACCGTCCTCGTTTTGATAGATGGCTCGGATTCCACTGTAGCTTCTCAGGCAGTGTCGGTGGTAACCGGTGTGGGTTTGAGGAAATCGCTCTAACGGATTATCGAAAATCAAAGCTCAAGGTCAACGGCGCTCCCGATTGAGGTTCGCCCGAAGATGCTCTTTAATCCCGACTCTCGAAGCGCCAATTTTATGGTGCCGGGACTAATCGCCATAATTTTACAGATTGTTACTACGTTTCTTACTGCACTCTCGATTGTGCGGGAGAGAGAGCGGGGACGCTTGAACAACTCCTCGTTACGCCCGTTAAACCATTCGGCCTTATGCTTGGCAAGCTTGTTCCGTACTGTATTCTCGGCTTTGTAGAGGGCTGTACTGTGTTAATAGTTATGAGGGTTATTTTTAGGATACCTATAAACGGCAATCTGCTTCTTCTTACTTTAGTTGTCCTTTTTCTCTTTCCTGCGCTTGGAATTGGTCTTCTGATTTCAACCAAGGCGAAGAACCAGATTCAAGCCATACAGATGGCGCAGCTTGTTATGCTCCCTTCAGTTTTGTTATCTGGCTTCATGTTCCCGCGCGAATCAATGCCGACGCTGATCAATTGGGTTGGATATCTAATCCCGGCAACTTATTTTGTAGACATTATGCGTGGGATAGTCTTAAGGGGGGCGGGTGTATTTGAGCTGTGGCCCGATATAGCCGCGCTGGCTTTCATGGGGGTTTTCTTCGTTACTATCTCTGCCATCAGGTTTAAGAAGAAGATTGCTTGATTCATGACAAAGTTATGAATAGAACCCCGAGAATCATAGTTAAGACTCCAATCAGTCTCTCCTTTATACCCTTTTCATTGAAGATCAGATGGCCGAAGAACACGCTCATTATCGCGCTTGTTCGTTTTATTGAAATAACATAGGCCACATAGGTCAGAGTTAGTGCCTTCATCTGAAATATGGCGGTTAACCCGCCGAAAAGACCGATTGGTATAAGGGTCATTAAACCCGTCGAAATTTGCTTTACGTCTCTTTGAGATTTATAGAATGCTACCGGCGCCATGACGATTGTTATGAACGTATCTATCACGATAATCCAGAAGATTGGAGAGGAATTTTGAACGCCTACCTTGTCAAAATTAGAGGTTATGCTCCATATAAAAGCTACAACCAGCATGAGTTTTGATCCTCTTTCTTTTAAAAGCGCTCTGAATGGAGCTAAATATCCTTTGTGTTTTTCTTTGATATTTAAAATGTATGATCCGGCAACAATAAGGATAATTCCAACTAAACCAAAGAACTTTGGGAATTCGCCGACAATCAAGGGCGAAGTTACCAAAAGAAATAGCGGCGTAAAAGCGACCATTGGAACCGTTATTGATAAATCCGAGTATTTAATCGCCTTCATGTAGAGTATTGTTGCTATAACGTTGAGACTCCCTCCAAAGAATAGAGCCGTCCAGAATTGATTCCCCAGGTGTGGAATTTTCATAAAGAACAGGAATGGAACTAGAAATGGCAGGGCAAAAAGAGTTAATGATAGGGAAACTATATACTCGTCCACATTTTTGAGGTTCCCTTTACTGAAAATGTCCTTTATGGATTCAAAGAGGGCCGTCAAGACCGAACATATAAACCAGATCATGTGTGTCCCAATTAGAGAAACTACAAAATCCATTTGGCTTGATATAAGTATAAATTTTCGTTCTCTTGATTTTATGTGTTCCTGAAGATATATCAATAAGCCATGATAAAATCCTGTTTCTGGATCGGAAAGGGTGACGTAAATGCATTCTTCGGGCTTATGATTGACAACATTACAAACCTTGTGATTCTTTCCGGGCTTCTTATCGAGGGTTTTAAATTTCCGAGAGAGATCGTATTTTTTCGGATGATTCCGGGAACCGCCATCGGAGTTCTGTGTGGAAATCTCATATTTACCTATCTTGCCTACAGGCTCATGAAAGAAACCGAGAGAGCCGAAATTACCGCGATGCCTCTTGGAATTGATACCGTATCTCTTTTTGGATACACACTAGGTATTATAGCGCCCGTTTATGCGGCGACAAACGACGCCGAATTTGCCTGGCGGGTGGGCACGGCGACGATTATCCTTTCGGGGCTTATTAAGATTCTCCTTTCATTCTCGACCACCTGGATTAGGCGGCTCTTTCCACAGGCCGCCCTTCTTGGGTCAATCGCAGGGGTTGCATTGCTTCTTATAGCCTTTCTTCCAAGCGTATCACTGTTTAGAACGCCGATTGTTGGCTTTATATCATTGGGGATTATTTTCCTCAGCTTTTTTTCAAAAAGAAGATCCCTCTTCGGGCTTCCCGGGGTTCTATGGGCTGTAATTGTCGGAACTGCTATTTACTACGGATTAAAATATTTCGGTGTTCAGGCGGTTGGTGATATGTTGAGAGAGGAGATTCCTCTTGGAATTCATCTTCCTCTGCCGTCATTGGGTTCTTATGAATCCTTTCGTAAAGCCATCAGCTACATCTCCATAATCATTCCTCTGAGTATTACAAACGTCATAGGCGGAGTTGACGTAACCGAAAGCGCCGAGGCGGCAGGCGATCCCTATGATGTGAGACTCATTATTTTTACCGAAGGAATCACTACTTTCATCGGAGGCCTTTTTGGCGGTGTGCTTCAGACGACCCCTTACATCGGCCATCCCGCTTACAAAAAAATGGGCGGAAGAGCAGGATATACTTTGGCTACGGGATTATTTATCGGCATTGGAGGGATTCTGGGGTATATATCTTTTATCGCTAACTATCTACCTGAAGGTGTTATTGTTCCGATTTTGATTTTCATAGGGCTTGAAATTACATCACAGGCATTCCGCCGGGTTCCTGAAACACACGCCCCTGCTGTGGCTATGTGCTTTATTCCATCAATTGCAAACCTTGTGATTATTGAGGCGAGTCAGCTTGGGCTGAATGAGGGTTTGCTCTCGGGAAAAAGTCTTTCTACATTCAAGGCCATAAAGATTCTCTCGAACGGCTTTATCGTTACGTCCCTTGTTTGGGGAGCGGCTATGGTGAGCCTAATCGAAGAGAAGTTGGATCACACGTCGCTTTTTCTCTTTCTCGGAGCATTATTCTCTCTCTTTGGACTTATGCACTCCCCATACACGCATGGTGCGCTGTTTCTTCCCTGGACGGTAGCCGATAAGGCTCCTCTTTACCTCTCGCTTTCTTATTTTATTCTCTCGGTTTTTTCCCTTTGGACGTATTATTTCGGGCATCGTTCAGCGAAAAGTTGACACACTCAATTTTCTCGTCTTAAAATTAAAAGGTTTAGTTCTAAAAGGGACTCAAATGGACCTTTTGATTTCCATGAAGGCTGAAACTATTGAAAGGGGATTTGAACCCAATTGGAGCATAATGAGTATGCCCACCGCTCAGTCGAGAGGGTATTTCATCGCCGAGTTTAGGGAAGCGGATCGAGAAAAATTGGGACTCCTCAAGCGTTACGCGGAGATACTTGGAGGTAAACTCGATGGGAACGATTTCAGGATAGAGCTTTCCTCCTACGGATTTATAGTTAAAAAAAGGGTTGACGATGATATTGAGTACATGCAGGCATGGGAAAAGTGGGTTGTTTTTTCAAGAATGCTATATAACGAACTCCTGGGGGTAATTGGGGATTAGAAGCTATCTCATAATAGGCTTAGAAATAGACAGACATTCCTGTCTATTCAATGGAGCTAAACATTTATGATTAACTCAATCGAAGTATGCTTCTGATCAGATAGTGAGAGAATACTAAGGAATTTTCTGGGGTAAAGAGAAAGCTTTGGGCAGGAGAGTTTTCGAGTGATGATATTTTATTATGTTTAACCTTCCTGTCAATTTCTGGTTTTGTACATTTCATTGTTAAAATTAAGTAAACAAAAAAGAGGGCCGAGGAGCCCTTTTTCTCGAGCAGGATAAACCTGCTTTGAATAGGACTCCTCGGGAGGGTTAGAGATTGGAGCAGAAAAAGCATTACATCAAAATTAGCAACTCATTAAGCCTTGTCAGGTGAAGCAGTAGCTCCTACTGGATTTTCAACGGATATAGTGTGAGCAGCGGCCTGAGGAGGCTCAAAAACTCTTCTCTTAGTTCTGTCCAGTTTTCAGGTTTTACATCACTTTCTTTTCCATTTCCTGTTTCCGAGATACTTGAGGAAGGAGTTTCCAGTGGAAATAACTGCGTTTTTTAGCTTCATCCATTTTCTATTGCCTAGGTACTTGAGAAAAGCTCTTTCTTTAGCCATGAGCACCTCCACAAAATTTCTTACTTTTATACTTTACTTTATTTTAAACTTTCTTTCCACTTGTCCACTCATGCATGAACTTCTCTCATCACACGATTATCTCACTGTGAATTACAACTTGTCAACACGCGAGTAGGATGTAATGCAATGTGGTTTTCAATAGTCCCAAATTGGATGAACTGGGTAAGGGTCAGTCGGGTTAATCCTGATTGACCCTTACTTAAAAATGAAAAGCCCCGGAACTTAGTGTCTACTAAGCCCCAGGGTAGTGGTCTAACAACAATGGTAACAGTAAAGATAGCTCACTAGCTCAGTCCAAGGCAAGGTATAAGAAGGGATTGGGGCCATACAGGGCAAGCTAAGGGGACGCTTAGAGAATTCTCAAAGCACACCAAAGTCGCTGAACCAAATGAAGTTTTTCTGAACACCTTCTAGAGTTCCCTTCATAAGCCGCTTTGAAATGTCTGTAACCAAATCAACATATTCCTTTTGAAAAGCTACAAAGCTCTCAAAATTACGATTGGTAGTCTTTGAGTCTCCATTCCAGCTTGGAAACCTATCGAGGAATTCTGTCGCAGCCCTGATACACTCCTGCTGAAAATTCTGACTTAGCCTAAGCTGAGCGTTTAAAAACCTTAGATACCCCTCCCAAAGATAGAAAGGCATCTTAAAGCTATCTAGATAACCCTCTCTTGCAAATTCTCTAGTCCCCTTTCTCAATTTAGCGAGGTCCTCCATTTTGGGGACTTCTTGCCTTTCAACGGGTCTGTTATTTTTTTTATACATGGGGGTACTCCTGTTAATTTGTATTCTTCTCTGCTTTATGGGGATGGTTAAAACTGCCTTTAACGATAAAGGATAAAATAGAGAGGTATAAATATAATACCTGATGGAGAGTTTATTATCAAGTTGCGATAGAACTGCCAGAGCTGTGTAACACATGGAGTATACTAACAACCCAAAATAGTTATTTGATAATTCTGACCTCACCAATTAAGACGAGTCAGAAACTCTGGCTAATTCCCAGGAATAAAGTCTAAGAATATAAAAATAAATATGGAGGATGGAGGTAAGACAAAATGTTTATAGAAATTGACAAAAATAAATTCGTTAACCTAGACCGTGTTTTTTCGATATTGGTAATAAAAACTGAAAAGCATTATATATGTAGGTTCAATATCGAAGAAGGCTTAGAGGAAACTTCAAGAACCTTTGAAGCCGAAGCTGAAGCTAGGAAATGGCTTCTGGAAAATGTCTTCTGAGAAATTACTTCAAGGTGGTAGCCCCTCGGATAGAAAACGCTCACTCTGAGATGATCGTTTTAAAAGACCTCGGTATCACCAAAAATCAATCCTCTTCCAGATATTAGCTGGTTAAACATATTCCCTCAATCGGTTTCTTAATCCAAGGAAAACCGCAAAGACCTTCTACCTCTGTCCGTTTGATACTCGCTTTTTCTTCTCATTTATATCTTTAATCATATCTACCCCGGAAAGAGTATGATATAATGAAGTTAGGAGAAAGTCATGAGTATAAAAATTATTTGTGATTCATGCGGAAATGAAATGCAAACAGGTTATGAAGTACACTTTAAAGTTCTTCAGCAACAGGCCATATACGGAAAGAGCGATTTTCTTTTGGAAAACAAAGCTCTTCATGTGTGTAAACCATGTAGTAGTAAACTAATACCACCAAACATGAATTTACCAGAAGGTACTAAAAGTTAAGGTTAAGTGCACGCGTGTCTATATAGCAGTCAACACCTGGATTCCATAAGTGAGCTAAAACTTGGGATTTCCTGCAAGAGGCTTTAGACGAGCTTGGTAAAGACGGCTGGGAAGTGCCTACTACTGTTTATGCTCCTACAGATGTGAGAGGAGAATCATTTTTGTGAGGGCTTTATCATTGAGGGCTTGGGAAATCTATGGCAGAATTTCTATGTAAAAAAACATCTTGATAGTTTGTCGCATTTCCCGAATTAAGTTTAATAGACATAATGCCCCGTTTTGCCTCTTGGTGGAGTATGCTATTCTTACTTGAACTCCATGTGTAACTTATCTCTAAATGAAAGATGATTTTATCCCAGAGCGATTAACAGAAGCACCTGAGGCTTGGCATTTACGATGAAAGAATTAGCTTTCTTATTGGATACAACCGAAGATATAATTGCAGAATTTGAAAATGGAACATTAACACCCAGTATAGAGAAGTTATTTAGAATTAGTAATATTCTGAAAATGCCTATACGTTATTTTACTACTCACTAATGCAACAGTTGTCTTTAGAGGTGTTGTATCTAAGCCCTATACCATAGATGATTTAGCTGAGGCCATCCGTAAGGTGATTGATGAGGAATAATCTAAGGGTTGGTTATCAGGACTACCTCTATATTGGCCGTCTTAGAAGTAATGGCAGTAGTAAGGATAATAACACTCTAGCTCAGTCTAAGACAAGGCATGAGAGGGAAAGAATAAGGAATAGAAATGCAAAGAGCATTTGAGCTCCCTGATAATCGGCATATATCGACTTTTTTGTGAAAGGTAGGGGGTAATAATTAGGGGTAAATGGAAAAGGGTCAAAATTTATCAAATACCCAGTTTGTTTCTGGAAGTAAGGTATGGATAAGGGTAGAGGGGAAATGGAAGTGAAGTTGTATTACCAAAGAAAATCCCTTGGAAGAGAGGATAGACAAAGACTACCATCTGCCTTTCAAGGTGATAGGGTTGTATCAGCACGTGAGCTAATCAAACTCATTACTGACTATCCCAAAGAATTGAGGAAGGCCGAGGTTGGTATGATGAGGATAAGAAAGGTATACACACTCAAAGAATACACTGGTGACTCTCTACAATAAGCTCAGGGAGAAGGTTTTATGTGTTCCATCATCAGAATAACACTTCAGGACCTTAGTGAATTTTCGTTTCAGGACCAAGGTCATCAAATGTCTGAAGAAGGGTTAAAGGTGTGGGAGAGGACTAATACCTAAATGTTGTTCAATTTGTCGTTACGCCCCTACAATTGATGTGAGCAATAGTCGGGGAGTAGCACCAATACAAATTCAGGTCTCCAG
>JBLNAE010000136.1:0-2807 GCA_050259195.1 Ignavibacteriales bacterium | reverse complement strand
TGGCTTTTTTTCAAACAAATTTTAACCAAATCTTCAGAGGAGTAGACTCTTGTACGATTCATGAAAGTTTACTTATTTTACCATATATCACTTCTGAATCTCCAATCCTAAGTAGGCGTTGTTGTTAATCGTATATCAAAATGTTATCTTTTGTCCGGTTGATATGTTTTTACCACTTCTAGGGTCAAATTTTTGTGATTGTTCACCACACGGATGCCCAAACATTGCAGTCACGAGCTAGGCAACTACATACCTTTTCCTAATCTCCAACCCCACATATGTGTGATTGTTAATCCCGTGCCAGGAGATAGTATATGCCATGTATGCGGCTGGTATGGGAATTCCATTGGATTCGGTAAAGATAGGTGTGAAAGGATACATTGATGCAAGGGGATTTTTTAATGTTGCTCAAGTACCATCTGGTTTTCTTAGTGTTGATTACGAAGTGGATATAAAAAGTCCTGCTGATCGAAGCAGGATAAAAGAGTTAGTGAACATGGTAAATGCCCATTGTTCTCTACTGGATATGCTACAAAGACCAGTCAATGCGAATGGTACTATAAACCTTAACGGCGAGTCGCTTTAGCTTTTTAATTTTATGTAAACCGATTGTCCTGAATCTTTTGTGACAATTTCAAAGTGATCGGATAGAGACCTGAATAGGGGAGTCATGGTTTTAAATCCATAGGTTCTCGTATCAAAGCTGGGGTCTAATTTTCTCAGGGCTTCGCCTATTTTGCCCAAGTATGCCAGTTCGTCTTCTTGAACTACCATATTAAATGCTTCTTTAAGCAGATCAATTAGTTCGGTTCTTGTCGCCTCGGTTTTATTTAAAATCTTCTTAGATTCGTCGGGCGAGGGTTCGGCTTTATCAGTTAAATTTTCCGTATATACAAACAGTTCGCAGGCTTTAACAAAAGGTTGAGGGGTTTTCTTCTGTCCGATGCCCATCACGAAAACGCCTGACTCTCTTAGCCTTGTCGCCAGTCTCGTGTAATCGCCATCGCTTGAGACAATGCAAAAGGCGTTTACTACCCTTCCGTGCAGAATATCCATAGCGTCAATGATCAGGGCACTATCGGTAGAATTTTTGCCTGTGGTATATTTGAACTGTTGTATAGGTTGAACCGCATGGACGTGCAGTTCCTTTTTCCATCCGTTCATGTGCGGGCTTGTCCAGTCTCCGTAAATTCTCCTCACGGTAACAATTCCCTGTTTGGCAACCTCACTTAGAATGTGTCCTAATAAATTGGGCTGCGCATTTTCCCCATCAATGAGAACTGCTATTTTAGATGTATTATCATTCATCTCTCATCGCTGTTTGCTGATTTTATCTGGAAATTGTATCAAACCTGCATTATATTTGTCAAACTTTGGCAGGGCGAACACCAAGGCTCGTCCTTTTTCTTTTTACCTTTAGGGCAATTATGTGGTCTCCTAATTACCCTCTCTTCTCAATCCCCGATCTCCCCGACTGGATCGGGGACAGGGACACCCCAGACCCAAGGATTGCCACTGCATCTATGTTTCTTGACAACCCAGGGAGGTTCTGTGAAAATTGTCGGAAGAATATTCTATGAATATATCCAACTTCTCTTACTTTAGCTCTACCTTAGGAACCCTCTTTGTCATCAGCACTCCTAAAGGTGTCTCAAATATTATATTTGGAAAAGATAGATTCAAGCAGTTTATTAGTAATCTAAATGGAGTTAAGCTAATCGAAGGCGGTAGGGCGGAAAAATCGGCAAGGGAGATTAAGTTCTATCTTGAGGGCAACTTAAAAGAGTTTGGATCGGAGCTAGATTTATCTTCTGGAACCCCATTTCAAGCCTCTGTATGGAGAGAGCTTTTAAAGATTCCTTATGGCAACGTGAAAACTTATAGGGAAATTGCAGAAAAAATCGGTAACCCTCGCGCCGCAAGGGCTGTCGGCAATGCGGCAGGTGCGAACCCAATTCCAATAATTGTCCCATGCCACAGGGTAGTTGGAGCAAACGGCTTAGGTGGATATTCGTGCGGAATCCAGATTAAGAAGAGGCTTCTTGAGATTGAAGGAGTGCTTTGATAGGTGAAAAGATGGATCGCGCAGACCATTGCGACCTTTTTTTACCTGGGATACTCGCCTTTTGCACCGGGGACGGTAGGAACGCTTGGGGCGATAGCGCTTTTTTATTTACTTTCTCATTTCTCTACCTTGGTCTACACTTTGTTTTTTCTCGGATTTACGATTATTTCTATATGGGCCTCAGGCGAGGCGGAGGGTATATTCGGAAAGACCGATCCGGGGCGCGTGGTGGCGGATGAGGTTTGTGGATATTTGGTAACGATGTTTCTCATTCCGCCGAGTTTAAGAAATATAATTTTAGGGTTCTTTCTGTTTAGATTCTTTGATATTGTAAAACCTCCTCCAGCGAGAAGAGTAGAACGCCTGCCCGGTGGATTTGGAATTGTGATAGACGACATTTTTGCGGGGATTTATTCGAATATCGTATTGCAGATTGTAACAAGACTAATTGGATAAATATGGAATGTAACATTATGAATATTGTTAGCAAGCTGAGAGATTTGTTGAAAAGATGTAAGCAAGCTAATTACCAAAACAAGTTACCTATTAGTGGCGGAGCAGTGCAACTTATAAATAAATCATTGAAAGAGCTAATTGACGAAGCATGTAAGTCCGATCTTATGACTAGAAGCGGTCTCATAAATACCTTAATACCTTGTCCTGCTATAATGAAATGAATGGCAAGACGAGAAGAATTAAGTGATGAACAATGGGCAATTATTGAACCTTTGATTCCACCTTT
>JBLNAE010000135.1:0-3764 GCA_050259195.1 Ignavibacteriales bacterium | reverse complement strand
TACGAGGCAAAACTCACCCAAAGAATATATGGGATGAGCAAATAAGCCGCTGGTTTTGAGATTTTGTAAAACACAATCATTGTCCAGACAATTGCAAGCCAAAGCGCAATGATATCGACGAGGGCCCAGCCGGGACTATGCAAACCAAAAAAGATAATTGACCAAATGGCGTTTAAGAAAAGCTGTAAGCCGAAAACACTAAGTGCAGTTTTTATCTCTTTTCGCTCCCATCCATGTTTCCAAACCAAAAACGCCGCGATGCCCATGAGGGCGTAAAGGGTTGTCCAAACCGGTCCGAATACCCAACTTGGAGGATTCAACGTGGGCTTCAGAAGCGTTGAATACCAATTCGGAATCGCGAAGACAGTAAAAACCGATCCAATAGCACCCGCGAGTTCTGGCACTGCGATAGCAATTATAAGTTTAAAAACATGATTTATTTTCATAGTTATTTTTTTGTTTTATTTTGATACTTTAACAACTTTTCTGCCGGCGAGAGGCCATTCAGAGCTTTGTGCGGAAAATAGTTCCAAGCATCGCTGGCAAGTTCAAGAATATTGCTCAATTCCGATGCATCACCGCCGCGATTAAACATCGCCACCACCGGATATGCAAGAAATTTTGTGTACATTCTTGTGGATAAGTTTTTAAAGCAAATTAATTTTTTTCTTTAATTTAACCTGATGCGATCCAGAAACATGTAATTTACTAATATATTTTCATTATACTCCCCTGCTTAAAGAGCGACAAAAAAAGAAGTTGTGGATAAAACAAAATGGCAGTGGGGTGCTGCTATTTACCTTGGGAAGCTGTGTAAATTTGGGGGTTCAAACGTTGTCCTATCCCCGGTCAAAATTTTATAAAAAATTGGAAAAAGAAAAACCTCATTTTCAAAGGTTTTTGTAGTTTCATCAAAAATTCATAATTTGCTCGCCTGGAGGGATAGCCTACGAACCGTGAAATGGGGGAAACTCTTCCCTGATCCAGGTGTATTGCTTCAGCAAATCAATTGTTGTGTATTGTTTAGAAATAGGAAGTTCTAGTTTTTCTCTATTGTGTTGCGGTATCATCAGCTTTTTTTCTCAACTCCATGAGTGTGGTTTATTATTTTCACGAGTCGGTTCAAAAAGCAAACTTGACCTTTTAATATTTTGACCCTCCCCTCTTCCAGTCTAATCCAGCCAGCCTTATCTATCTCTGGATATTCTTGTATATCTTACAAGGCATGGACCCGAAAATTCACAAAAGGCGAGTTCGAATCTTATGCCCGGAACTGTATTTACAAGAGCCTCATGAATATCCTCAACTGTTTTAATAAAATGGGATTGGCCTAAGATAAGGTTCACATCATCTGGTTTTTGGATTTTCACGGTCTTAAGTTCCATAGTTTTCCCTGTTAACTATAATAATCTATGAAACTTACGCATCGTGGCAACAAATCGGTTTCCCCTACGTTTTGGTTGGGCTGTTCCTTCTGAGACGGTAGAGCCGATTTGCCTTTTATTTTCTTTATATTCTGGATTTACTTTATTGATTATCGAGAGAAGAAAGAAGCATATGAGTACGAAAGCCGACATATGGAATATTACAAGGTGGGTAAATGAAAGAATCTAGCGTCATAACAAAGGAAGCAAGTGTCACAACAAAAAACATATCAAAGGTATTTCTCCTTCGAGTATTGGCTCAATACCCTTTTCTGGTGCTATTTGTAATGCTAATTCCTAGAATGATGGGACCAGAAATTTATGGAGAGTATGCGCTTCTGATCTCGATAGTTGCAATTATGACCTCCCTGACTAACCTTGGGGTTATGGAAATCTGTGGAAGGTTTGTTCCAGAGTTTGAGGTCCGTGGAGAGTCGGCAGATATTAAAAGGTTCTCATCTAATCTTCTTACTTTAAAAATCGCTATCGACCTAATCACGTCTATAATTCTTCTTTCGGTACTTCACCTTGCCTACGGTGACCGATTTCCATTTACTTACTTTATATTAGTCGTTGCCATCCCATTAGTAAGTGATGTGGGAACTGTTCCCTACGCTCTTTTATTCGGTTTAAATAAATTAGGGAAATTCTCATTACGCGACCCGGTAAACAGCGCACTGATTTTAATCTCTATATTTATCTTGTTTCATTACTATGGGCTTTTTGGAGCAATATTGTCTACTTTATTGGTAGAGGGCTTTGTTGCAATGCTTTATTTTTTTTGGACTCGAAAGTATTTCCGTACTGAGGATTTTAGAGTTGACCTGTCTTTTTTAAAGCCCTATCTAAGATTTGGTTTTATGTTCTATATGTCTTGGGGTTTATTAAGTATTTGTCAGAGCCTGGGTAATCCACTAATAGGTTATATAACCAAGGACTTACAAGAGGTTGCTCTTTTTGATATACCAAATCAGATTTTTCTGGTTATGGCAAATTTTACCCTCTTTATTATGATTTCTCTTGTTCCTATTTTTACTAGGCTGTTGCTGACTGGCAAAGAGGAAACACTTATCAACTGGTCAAGGTTAATTATAAAGTATATAGGAATTCGCTGCACTATAATCTTTTGGGCATTCATCCTTGCAGGCCGTGATTTAATTCCTATAGTAATCGGCTCTAACTATAGGGGAATTTTTCCTAATGGAGTTGTACTACTTTTAGGTATGTTTCCTATTATCTTTGCCCAGTTGGGTTTTGTTTTCTCGGTAGTTTATAAAGAGCCTGAAAAGTATTTTCAAGCTCTTTGCTTTGCCTTTGTTGCATTTCTGGTTGGTTCTATTTTATTTATACCCCGATATGCATCTATGGGATGCGCAATTGCTACTCTTATTTCCTGTATAGTCTTGGCTGTAGTTATCTGTGTTTATTTTAGGGAGAAATTATTCCCTTGCCTAGCCTATGGTTTTAAAGTCATTGCTCTAGGGGTTATATTTGTTCCTTTTCTCTTTGTTAGAGGCAACTTAATCACGAATCTGCTCCTGACAGTTTGCTCTGTACTAACTTATATCCTGCTGCTATTTGTCAGTAGAGTTCTAAGCTTACGTGAAATTAAGGGAATATTTCAGGCTATAAGACATCAACCGGAGGAATTATAGACTATCATACCGTCTCCAAACCACGGCCTTGCGTGACTCTACTACAATTGCCTGATCGCTTCTTCAACTCGTTTTGCGAGTGCCGTATAATCCTCCCCATCGAGGCGGAGCGGTAAACCGAACTTTACGTGTACATGCCCAGGACGGGGCATATTCCATGTGGGATGCAGCACACGGCCTACCCCTTCCAAGCGCACTGGAACCACCGGAACATTGAGCCGAGATGCGATCATGCTGACTCCGGCTCGAAAGGGGTGGATCTTGTCACCCTCAGTGCGTTCCCCCTCAGGAAAAATTAGTATTGAGAAGCCTTCATCCACCAGTTCGCCGATATAGTGAAGCGTCTGATATGCACCCGCCTCATACCGCGGCAGAGGAAAGGCATTGAAGAAGAATGCGGCCAAGTAGTACTGCAGGCTTTGAATGAGCCACTGCCATCGTGTGTGCTGATTGGGAGAGAAGTGCGCGTTGAAGAACTCTTTGGCCATTGCCGGGGCTAGAGTATATCTCCAATGTGATGGAAGTGCGGCCAAGATGACAGGAGTATCCATATGGCTCTGGTGATTCGCAGCAAAAATCACCGGTCCGTCGAGCGACCGGAGGTGTTCGCGTCCTTCGACGCGGACCCAAGCGAACAGGCGAACGAGTGGGAGGATCCAGGTTGCGAGGCTCAGCCGCCGGATTA
>JBLNAE010000134.1:0-6378 GCA_050259195.1 Ignavibacteriales bacterium | reverse complement strand
TGGTGGCCCCTACGGGACTCGAACCCGTGTTTCTGCCTTGAGAGGGCAATGTCCTAGACCGCTAGACGAAGGGGCCTCTGTAGTTTGGATGGATGATTATTCATTTGGTAATTTAGCACATAGGCAGATGAAATCAATATATTAGACATCTTTTTGAGACCCTTTCAGAAGAGTGCAACCTTGGATTAAAGCAGTACCGTTGTCCAAAATGATAATTAAGATAGCAAAACAAAAAACCTTCTTTTAAAACAGTTCCAGATTCTTATCTCTAACTTTTAATTTCCCACTCCTTGCATCCCCTTTCCTACTTTGCTATTATTTGTTGATAAATATGACAACGAATAGGGAACTCGGCCTTATAACTACCGGCTCTTTGGTTGAAGGACTTGAGATGAAACTCAGTCCTGAGAGAAGCATAGAAGAGGTAAAGGCGGGGAAATTCGTTGTTGTATTCGGACTACTTCATAAATTCTTCTCTCTCATAACGGACGTAAGGCTTGACGCCTCGTCAACAAACGTCCTTGTAAATCCGCCGTCAAAAGAGGACGAGGTTCTAAGACAGGTTCTCTCAGGAACGAGCACTTATGCGACTGTGGAACTAAGACCGATGCTTATGCTCACTCAAGAAGAAGATGAGCCGAAACCGGTAAAAACAATCCCGCCTCACTTTGCCCTTGTTTCTGAAGCCACGGAAGAAGATGTGAGTTTAGTATTTGGGCGTGAGGACTCAAGCAGAAAGTTCTTCAATATCGGTTCTCCACTCGATATGGATACGCCCGTGTGCATAAACCTCGACAGGTTCGTCGAAAGAAGCAATGGGATTTTTGGAAAAAGCGGCACGGGAAAAACATTTCTTACAAGGCTCATGCTTGCGGGAATCATCAAATATGATAAAGCGGTAAATCTCATATTCGATATGCACAATGAATACGGCTGGGGGTCAAGAAGAGAAGAAACGGGCGGATTTGTAAAAGGACTCAAGCAACTCTTTCCCGAAAATGTTTCGATATTTTCCCTAGATTCCGAATCCACAAGGCGCCGCGGCGCAAAGCCGGACGTTGAGGTTTATATCTCACTCGATCAAATAGAGATCGAAGACATTGCCCTTCTTCAGAATGAATTCCGACTCCACACGACGGCGATTGAATCGGCTTATGCCATTTCTCGAAGATACGGAGACAGGTGGCTGAGCGAATTGCTATCTTGGAAACAGGAGGACATTCCAAACATTGCAAAAGAACTGGGAGCGCATCAGGAATCCATCTCCGCGCTTTACAGAAAGCTCAGCAGGCTCAAGACATTACCCTTTATAGTGGACGACAATCGCGGCGAGGGAACTATAAAAAAGATTATAGAATATCTAGGGCGCGGGATAAACATAGTGCTTGAATTTGGAAAGAGAAATAGCGCGCTTGCTTATCTCCTTGTCGCAAACATAGTATCCCGAAGGATTCACGATCACTACATCGAAAAAACAGAGGAATATTTTGCGACTCAGAACTCCACAGACAAACCCCGCCAGCTTATGATTACAATCGAAGAAGCGCACAAGTTCTTAAATCCACAGTCGGCAAGACAGACTATTTTCGGCACCATAGCGCGCGAACTCAGAAAGTATTTCGTAACGATAATGATAGTTGACCAGAGACCCTCAGGAATAGACGATGAGGTCATCTCACAGATAGGCACGAGAATTACGGCCCTTCTTAACGACGAAAAAGATATTCAGTCTGTTCTCACCGGAGTGAGTAATACATCGGGACTTAGAGCCGTCCTTGCAAGCCTTGATACAAAACAGCAGGCGCTAATTCTTGGTCACGCGGTTCCCATGCCCGTTGTAGTAAAAACAAGGGAATACGATGAGAAATTCTATAAAAAAATTTCCTCTCTTCCTGAATCGGGGAAGGTGCTGAAATACATTGAGGAACTTTATGGATGATTACCGTCTCATTTAGGCAACCACGAGGGAATTGCTCCTACACATACTGTCCTAAAGATTTCTCTGCCTTCGTTTAATAAACGGAGTGTGTATCTGGTCTTCCTTGTAATTCCCGGTGAGCGCATATAATACGATATTTATCCCGAGCCTGAATGCAAGCTCTCGTTGAGCCTCTCCTCCGGGGATGCATTCATACTGCCACCTTCCAAACTCGTCCTCAGACCATGCGCCGCCCAGATCGTTTCTCGAATAAATTACGGGAGTTCTGCCTTCATCCGTAAACGTAATTCCTTCAAGATAAGGCTTAACTATCTTTCTTCCGCTCGCCGAAAAGAGGAGATAAAAAGATTTAAAAACCACATGATCGGATGAAATCCGACTAAAAGAAGATTCAGGCAGAACCTTCTTAAGCTCCTCTCGGATTTGAGAATCAAATGGCGAACTTTCCTCTCCAGAGGCGTCATCAATAAGGAGCGTTCCGCCGAGTTTTAGAAATCTTCTCAGCTTTCTTCCTTCATCTTTGGTAAACGGCTCAAATCCCCCTCCTCCGGCAAGGTAGAGAAACGGATAGTAGAAAAAGTCGGGGTCTCCAATCCTCAGCATTTTTCTCTCAGACGAGGTTTCAACACTGGTTCTAGAATCGAGAGAAGCCATGAGCCGCCTAAAAGCCCTGGGACGGGGATCCCACTGGCCGCGATAAATGATTTGGGCAAAGTGAAATTTCGAGGCTTCACCAAACCCAAAGAATGGCAGAGAGACTATTCCGAGTCCCCCTTTAATGAGCGTTTTAAAGAAATCCCTTCTCGTTGCCATTTTTATTAAATATAATACATACTTTTATAATCGTCTGGAAGAATCCGCGCATTGTGGTTTTTCCATGGAACCCGTGTTGTGGATTTGGATTTTGTTAACGTAGTGTAAACTCAGTTTACAGATTAAGAATCCAATCAGAAATCTGGTATTCTTAGCTAGTTCCGTTAAAAATCAGCCATAAAGCGTGAACGTTGTTTGCACGCTTTAGAGACCGTGAAGATTAAGAATCACACTGATTTCATTAGCTTATCATCTGGTATGAAGTTTGTAAGTATAGAACTAAAATTGGGTATTGACAGAGTGGGGCAAAGAGACGCATCATCACAATTGGGGGCCTATACACAGCTCGTAGCCGATACAGAATTAGGAAATACAAACCTCCCTAAACCAGATGGCCCGTACCAACCTAAAAGGCAGGATGGGGTAACGGCAGGAGCAGTCATAAATTTATGAAGTTCCTTTAGCTTTACATATTTCAAATTAATAAAAGGAGAAAAAACATGGCCGCAGAACCCAAAACGGTAATGGAGGTAAAGAAAGAGTCTAAAGAAACCTCTGTGCCTGAGATTGACCGGGTAGGTGATAGCCCTGTAGGTATTATCGGCATTATCCTTATTACAACCTACCTTGTTTTGTTCTCCGTTTTTCTGCTCTACAGCTTTGTAAAATTGTGGCCTCTCCCGGTTCAACTTGGGGTGACACCTCCGATTAAGTCACCAGTAATCTTTCTCTTCTGGACACGTTGGATTTCAGATGAGGTACGCATATTCTTCATTGTGGCTATAGCCGGCGCACTCGGCAGTCTGGTGCATGCACTCCGCTCTCTCTCATGGTATATCGGCAACCGAGAGTTGGTGCGGAGCTGGTTGGCAAAGTATATTCTATTGTCCTTCATTGGGGCGACTCTGGGGACTGTTTTCTATTTTGTGATTCGTGGTGGGTTCTTTTCCCCGGGGCAACCACCAAGGAAATCAGTCCTTTTGGCTTTGCCGCCCTAGCCGGATTGATTGGCATGTTCTCGGAACAGGCGGTATTGAAGCTCAAAGAGATAGCCGAAACCCTGTTGACCAAGCCGCAACCAGGAGCTGACGCTAAGCCTCAGCAATCGCGGGAAAAGCCAACGCCAGAAGTTGAAGAAGAGCTACAAGAAAAACCGCAGGAAAAATAGAAAGAAAGCAGTTCGAGTTGTAAATAGAGTGAGGCTCATCTATGCCCGATTTCTTGGATTCGCACTACAAGGCAGTGATCGAGTCCATCACCGACGGCCGAGTTGTTCCCCTTCTTGGTGCAGGCGTCAACCTGTGCGGCCACCCGACAGGAGTAGTCTGGCAGTGTAGACAATAGCTGCCAAGTAGCAGTGAACTATTGATGGAGGCGCGTTTAGATGAGATATTTTGAGCCTTACACTGAATTTCGTTCGCGTGCGCTGAAGGTCCCTATAAAGACTCCAGGAGGGGAAGAGATATCTATTGAAATAGCAGCAGGGAGTTCCTTCGGCGGGGAGCATCAGACCACAAAGCTTTGCATAAAGGGAATCGAAGAGGTATTCAAAACAAGAAAAATAAAGACGGTTTTGGATTTGGGGTGCGGAAGCGGTCTTCTTGGAATCTCCTGCGCGATGCTTGGAGCAGAAAGGGTTTTGGCAATTGACATTGACCCTCTTGCTGTGGATGAGGCTCGGAAGAATGTTGAGATAAACCGAGTGAATTCAAAAGTTCGTGTTGAAAACAACTCCATAGAAGATGTGAGAGGAAAATTTGAACTTGTTGTGGCAAACATAATTAGAGACGAGCTTATACGCATGGCGAAAGAAATTAAATCCGTAGTGGAAGAAAACGGCATCCTCTTAGTTTCAGGAATTTTTGAGAATAGAAAAGAAAGAGCAATATCAAGATTCAAAGAGATTGGATTTAGTCCGAATAGAGAATTCGCGGACGGCGGCTGGGTTGCGATTTTGTTTAGTTTAAAAGACAAGGATTTATAATTAGCCACGAATGAGATTAGCAGGATACAGAATATAGGGAATACTTCTGACTTCTAGCTCCTGTACCCTGTCTCCTATATTCTGATTTCTATATTCGTGTTCATTCGCGGCTAAAAAATTAGAAAAAACTGGCTCTTTACTTTTTTCTTAGGATTGAATATCTTGTCTTGCTTGGCATGATTCTATCGCTTCTAAAAAGGCATACCTGGATACTGAGCGCTATATTCGGAGGTTTACTCCTCCACTCGATTGTATCCTACGTTTCAGAAGATGAAAAAAATATCCGGACGTTGCCACCTGGAGAGAAAGATAGTTATCAATTCTCCTCATACAGCAGGATAAAACCTTTACAATCGCGCGAATCATACAATGTGATTGTAGAGAAAAACATCTTTAAAAGAGAAGCTTCTCAAGTAGCTAATGACCTGCTTCCGGCTGATCTTTCAAAGGCCAAGCTGAATCTAGTTCTCCTTGGAACTGTTAGAGGAAAAAGATCGTCGGTGGCTATTATTAAAAACCCCGATACAGGCGTGGTTAAAACCTATGCCGAGGGGGATGCAGTTAAATCGGTTAATACCGAAGAGGTAAAACTCGTCCGGGTTTCGGATTGCATGGCGATGATTAGGAGAGAGGGCGGATATGAGACTCTTGGCTGCGGCATGAAGTCGGTTGCGAAGGCCCGGCAGAATAGGTCTAAACTCAATTACGAAGAGGAAATTCTAAAGGCGAGTAGAAAACACGGGGTAGACCCTGACCTCGTTAAAGCCGTCATCAAAGTGGAATCCGATTTTAACCCAACTGCCGTCTCATCTAAGAATGCCTTGGGAATTATGCAGCTTATGCCTGGGACGGCAAGGGACTATAGCGTAAATGACCCGTTTGATCCTAAGGAGAATATAGACGGGGGCGTAAGGGTTTTAAGAGACCTGATGGATTATTTTAATAATGATCTGGCGCTCTCACTCGCGGCCTATAATGCAGGCAGGGAGGCCGTGATAAAATACGGCTTTAGAGTCCCGCCCTATGCCGAGACTATGGACTACGTTTCGAAGGTGTTTAATCGCTATGTTTTCATTAAATGGAATAACTATAAGGGGGATGAACCTCTCAATGGAGAGTAGTCCATTGTCAAAAGAACTTCTATTCCCATTCTACCTAGATGTCCTCAAATTTGAATCCTCTACATCGTTTTCTGCATCCAAATTAGTGACTTTTTCAATTCCGCCTATTTACAACCATTTACTAATGATTAAAATTATCCACAATAATAGGGGGGCTCGAAATCATTTAACGGGAAATTTGGTTATAAGTAGGGTGAAATGTGAGGTATCTGTTACCAATTTATCACTCGTATAGGTGAAGAAATGGCGATGATAACAAAAATAGATATGAGAGGTCTTTCAATGAAGGGAAATACGACAAAGAAAATCCTAATTCTTATGTTTGCAGGATTTATCTATTTGCAATTTACAGTTTTTACCCTTGCCGATATGGATTATACCGATTACGCGCAAATCCCCATCGGAGGGCTTGTATCAGACCCTGACCACTACGATGGCAAGAAGGTAGCGGTCGAAGGAGGAGTAAAGGAGGTACACTATACGACATCAAGCTCTGGCAACCCTTACACGCTCTTTAAATT
>JBLNAE010000133.1:0-12770 GCA_050259195.1 Ignavibacteriales bacterium | reverse complement strand
GAGCGGCTTAACTTTTGTTACACGGAGAATTTAAAGTATAATATTTTTTTAAACCATTTGAGAAAAATCAAGATGAAAAAGACATTGCTTTACGACATCCATTCTTCGCAGGGAGCCATTTTTGGCAACTTCTCCGACTGGCTAATGCCTAAAAGCTACGGCAGCGCCCTGGAAGAATACGCAGGTGTAAGGAAGGGGGGGGGCTTTGTTGATCTATCACATCGCGGGAAGCTGCGTCTTAGCGGAAAGGAACACGTAAAATTCCTTCAAGGCATGGTGACAAACGATATGAATAAACTGGAAGAGGGAAAGGGTTTATACGCCGTCCTCCTCACCCCAAAGGGAAGAATGATCTCGGACATGAAATTATATCGCGAGAGCGAATCCATACTTCTTGATTTAGAGCCGGGTCTTAATGAAAAGGTGAGAGACCTTCTGGTTAAGCACAGATTATCTTACAAGGCGAATATAGAAGATGTAACTGAAAGTCTCTGCTTGCTTTCTATTCATGGCCCAAACTCCAGGAGCCTCATCCAGAAAACCCTGAACGGAGAGATCGCAGAACTAAATGAATATGAGTTTTTGACAAAGGAGATAAATGGCTTTCAAACGATGATAGTAAGAGCAAACCGCACGGGAGAAGAGGGTTACGATGTTTTTGTTTCAACCGAAGGGGTTAAAACAGTGTGGGAGTCTCTAGCCGAAAATAGAAAAGAGTTCGGGTTAAGAGCCGTCGGTCTCGATGCCATGGAGATTCTGCGAATCGAAGCCGCGATTCCCAGATACGGTATAGATATGGATGAGAATACAATCCCGCTTGAGGCGGGACTTGAGCACGCCATAAGCTATGAGAAGGGTTGCTACGTAGGGCAGGAAGTGATTGCAAGGATTAAATGGAGAGGTCATGTGAACTGGTGCCTTGCAGGATTTGAAATTGAAGGCGAGGAGCCACCCGCCAAGGGCGATAAGATTAGGCAGGGTGAACGTGAGATTGGATATATAACAAGCAGCACGTTTTCTCCCGCGCTGAAAAAAATAATAGCTCTCGGATTTATAAGAAGAGAGTTTATAGAGCCGGGGACAAAAGTTATAGTAAGTATGGGCGGCGAGAATAAATCCGCAGAGGTTGTAAAAACGCCGTTTTACTGAAACTGAAATCGGATGGTGGGCGGTACTGGATTTGAACCAGTGACTTCCACCGTGTGAGGATGGCACTCTGCCGCTGAGTTAACCGCCCCAATGCTTTTTAAATTTCATTCACTAAACCGATAGGATAAATCTCTCCGCTTTTCTCAAAGATAGAATTTCAAAACTCTTCTTCAACAATAAGCAGTTTTGCAGCTTCTTCTACAATCTCACCGAGCCTTTCTTTAAAAGCCTTGATTCCGCCAAGTGGAATTACTATACAGGACCTTCCGCCGCTCAATTCAGTGATTCTCAAATACTTTCCCTTATGGTTTTCCTTCACGTCAAAGAAAAACCTCTTAGACTCAATGTCCACGTGTTTGCTCAGGTGTTCTTTTTCTAATCTTTCCATCTTTCTACCTCCGCCTCTTTCCTTTGTTCCTCATGGTTTTATTCTTCAGTTAGGGTAGAATCATAACCCATGCTCGAAAAAAATCAAGGTTGCATGGGCATACCTTGCGCTTGCCCTGTTTCTTCAGGCACAATGATTACTCTCGATGTTTGTATAATAGGGAGGAATGAGAGATGAGAGCAGAGCTAAAGTTCGGGATTACAGGTCCTGTGCCGGGAGAATCTACGGATAGTTTAATCAAGCACACAAATATATATGAAAGAAACGGCTTCGATGCCGTATGGTTTCCCGACCACGTGGTCTTTATGGCAAAGACCATAACGCCAGAAGTCTGGTCTATTATCACGGCGGCATCCCTTAAAACGAAAAGAATCAATATGGGGACAATCGGCGATGCACACAGAATTCATCCCGCGATATTCGCCCATCGCTTGGCGACTGTAGATCACATATCAGGGGGAAGAATTTTTTGCTGCGTCGGATACGGAGAGAAAATGAATCTCGATCCATACGGGATAAAATGGGATAAACCCCTAAGGCGCGTTGTAGAATCTGTAAAAATCATGCGCGCCCTCTGGAGAGGAGAACCAGTGGATTTTGATGGAGAATTTTACAAGCTGTCTCAAGCAGAGCTGAGAATAAAACCCGTAAGAGAAAACGGAATTCCCATATACGTAGCCGCAACCGCTCAAAGGGCGTTGAGGATCGCAGGAGAGTATGGAGATGGGTGGCTTACAAACGCTATGCCTCCCAGGGTATTTGCCGCAAAATCAAAATTGGTCGAAGAGGGAGCAAGGGTCAAAGAGAGGACATCAGAACAGATAGAAAAGTGCATATATATGTTCATATCAATCGCCCAAAATCAAGATGAGGCTTATAAATCATTGGATCCTATAAAGCACGCGCTCATTTGGCCTGAGCTTCTTTCAGAGGCCGGATACAACATAGAGATTGCCGATGAGTACAAAGGGCTTCAATATACGAAGATTATGCCAAATGACCCCGAAACGGTTAGAAAATTTAGAGAAATGGGAGCAAAATACTATTCAAGGGAGATCGTGTTCGATTTTGTTATTGCAGGCTCCGAGCAGGATGTGATAAAAAGAATAGAAGAATACGTTGGGGCGGGCGTCAACCATTTCGTATTCAGAGACTTCAGCCCCGACCGCAAAAAATCCCTCAGAGTTCTTTCTAAGGAGATTATGCCGTATTTTCGGGGATAGATACGCATTAGCTACAGAGAAGAGGTTTTTAAATAAACACTCTCCATGAACTCTGTGTTCTCCGCGGTTAAATTGGGAAATTATCCTATCAGTTAAAATCAGTGCTTTATCCCTTTTGAGATTTGAACAACAAAGCTGGAGAACGGATCCCCAGACATCCCGGTCTGAAAATAAACCTTCCTCATATAATCGAGAGCGCCTGAGTAAAATTCAAAATCATTTGAAAGTTTGCCGAACATGATTGGATTTCCCTTTCCCGTCTCAATGTCAAACCTTGAAACCATGGAATACGATTTTGCACCTTCGTTTATGTAGTAGCGAAGGTATGAACCTCTAATTACATAATCTCTAAAAATGCCCGTCATAAATAAGGTAAAATCTCCCACATACTTTCTCATCTCTCTTTCATAGTTAGAGGTCTCATCAGAACCATTTTGAGTTTGGAGAAGCATCTCGACCACCGTCTCTATTTTCTTACCTTCCGAATTACTTATCTTGTAAAGCCTCTCTGCCTCGGCAAAGTCTGCAAGCACATCCGTTAAGTAGGAGGCAACCTGGGTGTCCTTTTCCATGCCGAGATCATAAAAACTCATTTTTACAAGCTTTCCGAAAAAGGCCTTTAACGAGGCAAGATCCATTCTCTCAACCTTCATGGTCCTTCTGCTCCCCCTGGATTTTTATATTCTAATTATAATACTAAATTTAGCAAAGGGGTTTCGTAAATGTCAATTGGAATTTTTTGCTTCTTAATCAAGAATTGTTTTAAACCATACTATCAATTATAATTCCCCAAATCTCTCATGAATATCAATTCTAAAATTTGAAGAAGGCCAAATATGGCTCGAATCAAAATAGACTTACCCGAAAAATTTGATTTCTCAACGGAAATTCCGGTACGCATAAGCGATATAAACTATGGTGGCCACCTTGGACATGACTCCGTGCTTTCTTTAGCACACGAAGCCCGCGTGAGATTACTCCGCAAATACGGTTTTACAGAAATGGACATTGACGGCTCAGGATTAATAATTTCCGATGTTGCTATAGTATATAAATCCGAAGCCTTTTATGGCGAGACCCTGAACATCGAAGTTGCAATCTGCGACTTTAGCAAATACGGATGCGACTTTATCTATAAAATCACAGAAAAGGAAACCGGAAGAGAGATCGCACGAGCCAAGACAGGAATAGTCTTCTTCGATTACGAAAATAGAAAAGTCGCTCCCATTCCACAGAAATTCAAAGCGATTTTTCCTTCAAAGGAAACATTGTGAAGATATATTTAGCAGGTCCTCTTTTTACTCAAGCCGAGAGGCGGTGGAATAGAGAGCTGGCTGCTGCCCTTGCGAAGCTCAAGCCCGATCTAGAAATTATTCTCCCTCAAGACATAAAGATTGAATTTCGGAATAATAACCCGGATTTTGCCGCGATATTTAAACGGAACGTAGAGTCAATTGAAAACTCCGATGCAATTGTCGCCATCTTGGACGGTAGCGACTCGGATTCAGGCACGGCATGGGAATGTGGATACGCTTATGCTAAAGGTAAGCCGCTGATTGGCGTGAGAACCGATTTCCGGGCTTCAGAGGATGAGAATTTAAACGCAATGCTCAGTCAGTCGTCAGATGTTGTTTTTCAGGAATCTGTTAATGAGAATATTGTTGAATTAAGCAAGAAAATAATAGAAAGGCTAGAAAGGGATAAATAAGAGATTCTTTTATTTCAATATCCCGCGCTATATTCTCAAATATATCCAAAGGGGGAAACATTGAGGATTGAGTGTTCGAGTTCCTCACCCTCCGCCATGCTTCTTTGAGCCTCTGAAATTTCATAAATTTCGTTACTTTTCAGATGAGAGTGGCTGAGCTACCCTTTCTAAACTCATTCTTTCCGCCTTAATTCCGTAGACCGCCGCAACCACAGCGGCTGCCAACATAAGCGCCCCTGCGATTAAGTAACCATAGAGAACCTCAATGCGTGATCCGGACTCGATCAAGACACCAAATAACCACGGTGCCACTATACCACCTGCTCCTGTGCCAATAGAAAAAAACAAGGCAATTGCGAGCGCCCGTATTTCTAACGGGAAGATTTCGCTTATGGTCAAGTAAGCCGAGCTTGCGGCTGGAGAAGCAAAGAAAAAGATCACCGTCCAGAGAATGGTTTGGCTGACATCGGAAAGGTCATTCCGGGTGAAAAGGTAGCCGGTAAGTACCAGAAGGAATGCTGAAACCGTGTACGTCCCTGAAATCATCTCCCGACGCCCTATTGTGTCGAAGAGGTGGCCCAAAATAAAAGGGCCAAGGAAGTTTCCCAATGCAAAGGGTAATAGATACATTCCGGTATTGCCGCCTGGTACCTTGTAGAACCGGGTGAGCACAAGCGCATACGTAAAAAATATTGCGTTGTACAAAAATGCCTGTGACACCATGAGCGAGAGTCCGAGGATAGAGCGTGTCTTGTATTTTGAGGCCATTACCTTTAGAATCATGCCGAATCCAAATCTCTTTTGCGGGTGAATAGTTAGGTATTCCTCGGGTGGGCCGTGGAGTCTCCCACCTGTCTGCTCCGCAATATCCACCTCTACTTTGCTAACTATTCTTTCGGCCTCGTCGCGTTTTCCATGTGTGAGCAACCAACGGGGACTTTCGGGTACAAGCCTCCTAAAGCAAAGAACAATAAGTCCGATTACCGCACCCAAGCCGAACCCTATTCGCCATCCCAGATTTGGTGGAAAGATACGAGGGTCTAGCAAAATGATGGTCGATGCTCCCCCCGCCGCCGCGCCCAACCAATAGCTGCCGTTTATGATGAGATCAATTCGTCCACGCAGGCGCGCAGGTATGAGTTCATCAATGGCTGAGTTAATCGCCGCATACTCTCCGCCAATTCCAGAACCGGTCATAAACCGGAAAAGGGCAAAGCTCCAGAGGTTCCACGAAAACGCAGTCAAGCCCACGCCGACGAGGTAAATCGCCAGTGTGATGAAGAAAAGCTTCTGACGGCCAAAGCGGTCGGTCATGTATCCAAATACCAAAGAGCCAAGGACCGCGCCGGTCACGTACAAAGAAGCGATAAACCCTATGTCGGTAGGGCTGAAATTTAAGACCTGCGGCTCTTGCAATACTCCGCTAATAGCACCCTTGAGTGTAACTTCAAGCCCGTCGAGGACCCACGTTATTCCGAGCGCAAAGACTATCAGCCAGTGAAAGCGACTCCAAGGCAGACGGTCGAGACGCGCCGGTACGAGCGTTGTGAAGGTCTCGGATGTTTTATCTGTTACCATGAGTCATAACCTTAATTTTCTTAAGCCCTATCCTCCTTGTTCAAAAAAGGTTTCCATGCCCTTTAGACTTTTAATGCATCTTTATGAGATACAGTCTTTTAAGAGAGAAAAGAGATAATAAGTTTTCTTTAGAGTATACAAGAGTCCTAACCTGCTTTCTTATTTAGTTTTTTATACACTAACTTTTTTCGGAAGGTGCTTAGATACTAGGGTTTATACTTGCCACGTCCTAAAATAGCCTCAATACGGTATTGTAATGCTTGTTTTAAATCATCTAATTTCCCATCTTCCCAAGTAATAAAATTATACCGTCTTGTATCAAAATGAACTTCCCTCGGTTCGTCCTTCTGGCATACCCAAATCACAGGTAATCCTATACCAAGAGCAAAGCCAGCTTCGAAATATACACCCCCACGTTGACCCGTAAAATCAGCAACCAAAAACTTACTACGGCGTATCAGAGCAATTATCTCATCGTCAATACGATTATTGTGCTGATGCATATCTATACGAAGCGGTTCATAACCAGCGTCTTCGATACCATGTTTGATAGCTTTAGTCCACAATGGTTTTATTTTTTCATCAAACCACACTGCTGCAAAACCAATCTGACTTTCAGGATTAATTTGACTCAGGCTATCAATATAAGCCCATCCTTCGGGGCTAATGACAATTTTATTTGAAGACTGGTCCCGAATTAAAAAACGTTTTGTTTCAAGCAAATAATTGAAGAATAAGTATTTAAATTCTTCAAAATCATAAGTCCATGTTATTGAAAGAAGGTACAGATATTTCCGATCCCGATTGGGGTCGGTATGACTTATTTCATAATCTATTCTTTGCCCAGGTGTTGGAAATTTTTTCGAGTAATATAACAATAATTTATCAGCCTTTTCCACAACAGTAGGGGTACTGAGTTCTTCAAAGTTTCGATATAATTTGAATCTATGGTTACTCCTTGATTTTGACGTATGTGACCAGAAGCGTTGGCAATTTGAAGATTATTTAATTGACTGTGATGCAATATATCAGAAGCTTCCTCTGTTATATTAAAATTACCACACCGTGGACAGTCAATATTAAAGGTATCTCTGGTACTTAGTGATGGAGGTTTTACAGATGTCAAACATATTTGACACGCATCAATTCTTAAGCCATCCATTGATTATAGAGTCTAACAATTAAAATTGAACCGTCAACTTAAGTTAAAAATCTCCGTTATACTTCTGGTTATATTAAAATCTTTAGACCCAAATTAACCAAATGAAAGGCAAACTCTATATCGTTTCAACTCCTATAGGAAACCTTGAGGACATTACTCTTCGGGCGATTCGGATTCTAAAAGAGGTTGACCTTATAGCCTGCGAGGATACAAGGGTTACTAAGAAGCTCCTCTCCCACTACCAAATCCATAAACCCCTTACAAGCTATCATGAGTATAATGAGAGAGAAAAAGCAGAAAAACTCCTGCCCATGCTGGAATCCGGAAAAAGCATAGCCGTTGTCTCAGACGCAGGAACCCCTGGGGTTTCAGACCCCGGATATAGACTTGTAAGCCTAGCTTCAGAAAAGGACATAGAGGTAATTTCCGTACCCGGCCCCTCCGCGGCAATAGCCACCTTAAGTGTGTCCGGGCTTCCTACGTCGAGCTTTATATTCCTGGGTTTTCTTCCCAAGTCGGATAAAAAGAGAAGGGAATTCCTGGAGTTAGTCCGAGAATACACTCAGACCATCATATTTTATGAATCTCCTAACAGGGTTATAGAAACTCTAAAAAGTATGGTTGAGACCCTTGGAAACAGACGCGTCTCCGTAAGCCGGGAGATCACAAAGATGTTCGAGGAAACTCTCAGGGGAGAAATTTCCCAGGTCATCCAAATCCTAGAACAGAGAGAAGGAACAAAGGGGGAGTTTACAATAGTTTTAGAAGGAAAAAGTAATGAATCAGAAGCCTCGGATGCGATTATTAATGAAAAACTTGAACTCTATAAAGAAAGAGGTTTAAGCCTGAAAGACACGGTTAAAGAGGTTTCTCGAAATTTAAGGGTTTCTAAAAGTAAAACTTATAAGAAGGCACTTGAGGTTTGGGGAAAAGCTCAGGTCAAATTTAGAGATAAAGAATAATTGCCGACTATTATTTCTTTTTTTTCTCTTTTTCTATGTCCGGATTGATTCTCACTTCCCTTTCAATCTTCTGCTTTTTATCTAGTGCCTCTCCCTGAATCTGAGCCTTGCATGAATCGCAGATGGAAGCCTCAGAGGGCTTTCCGCAGATCATACAAACCTTCTTCTTGCTTTCTGCCATATCTCCTCCTAATAAGGTAACTTATGCAAGATGCATAATGCACGAAAGTTACATCCACTCTGTATCCTGTTTTAAATCGGCGGTCTTCTTTCTCTCCAGTTTGTGTGAATCTCATAATTATGAGCCACTCGCAACAGCGTTTCTTCATCAAATGGTTTCCCAAGAATCTGAAGCCCTATCGGGAGACCGCTGGATGTAAACCCACAGGGAATTGAGATGCCGGGGAGCCCAACGAGGTTGCAGGGGATTGTGAAGATGTCGGAAAGATACATCTTGAGCGGGTCACCTGTTTTCTCTCCAATCTTAAAGGCGGCTTCAGGCGAGGTCGGGGTCATAATAACATCAACCCTTTTAAAAGCCTCATCAAAATCCCTCTTAATGAGGGTTCTCACGCGCTGAGCCTTGAGATAATAGGCATCATAATAGCCCGCAGAGAGCGCGTACGTGCCGATCATGATTCTCCGCTTAACCTCGGTGCCAAAGCCCTGCGCCCTTGTTCTCATATACATATCCCTAAGGGAGTCGGCATCGGAGACCCGAAATCCGTATCTTGCTCCATCATACCTTGCGAGGTTTGAACTCGCTTCAGATGGAGCGAGAATATAGTAAACGGAGACCGCATACTCCGTATGAGGAAGAGAAATCTCTTCAATAGAACCGCCTAAATCTTCAATGAGCGAAGTCGCGGTCTTTACAGATTTTTCAATCTCAGCATCTATTCCCTTAATGAAATACTCTTTCGGAACCCCGATCCTGATCCCTTTTATCTCATCCCTTATGCACCCTGTATAATCGGGAGCCGGGATGTGAACAGAGGTTGAATCTCTGGGATCGCCACCAGCTATTACATTGAGCATTAAAGCTGTATCTTCCACGGTCTTTGTGAGAGGTCCCGCCTGATCCAAGGATGATGCAAAGGCAATCATTCCGAATCTGCTTACCCTTCCATATGTGGGTTTTAGTCCGGCAATTCCGCAAAGAGCCGCAGGCTGTCTTATGGAGCCTCCGGTATCCGTTCCAATAGATGCAAAGCAAAGAGATGCCGCAACACTGGCGGCAGAGCCGCCGCTTGAGCCGCCGGGGACCCGTTCTAAATCCCAGGGGTTTCTTGCAGGACCAAAATATGAATTCTCCGTAGATGATCCCATTGCAAACTCATCCATGTTATTTTTCCCGACAATTATGGCCCCCGCATGTTTTAATTTCTCAACGACCGTTGCATCATAAGGAGAGACAAAATTCTCTAAAATTTTAGACCCGCACGTGGTTCGAGTTCCTTTCATAACAAAAATATCTTTAATACTAATTGGAATGCCGTGGAGCGGACCGAGATAGGTCCCGGATGAGATTAGCTTCTCCGCTTCTTTTGCGGCGTGAGTAGCCTCGTTCTTTAAGACGCTTATATAAGCGTGAACCCTGCCGTTAACCTCTTCGATCCTGTTGAGAATTGACCGTGTAAGCTCTACTGGAGAAATCTCTTTTCTCTTTATCAGTTCGGAAACCTCACGTATTGTAAGAAACAGTAGCTCCATTTTTAATCCTCTATGAACTTTGGAACTGCGAAAAAACTCTCTTCTCTCTGAGGAGCGTTCTCCAGGGCTTCATCCGAGCTTAGGCATGGCTTTACAACGTCATCCCTCAAAGGCGTAGAAAGCTCAAGGACATGAAATGTAGGCTCTACATGAGAGGTATCAAGCTCATTGAGCTTTTCCATGTACTCAAGAATATTTCCCAACTGCTCAGTAAATTTCTCAAGTTCATCTTCTTTAAATTCGAGCCTTGAGAGTTCCGCCACATGCCTTGCCGCATCTTTTGAAATCTTCACTCCGTCCTCCTTAATCAGCCATGAATGCGCATGCGTCATAGTGATGCACGATACATGATTCATCTTGCATCGTGTATCGTGTATCCTGCATTTCAACCCCTGCACATCTCCTCAACAAAATCCAGGACATTGACCTCTAACCTAGTTCCATAGAACCTGTTTATCTCCTGAACCCCTGTGGGACTCGTGCTATTTACTTCTGTAAGATAATCGCCTATTACATCAATTCCTACGAAATAAAGTCCGTCCTCTCTGAGCTTTGGCGCTATTCTTTGGCAGATTTGAATATCTCCCTCTGTTAGCTCAGTTTTAGCGGGGCTTCCGCCTGAGTGGAAATTGCACCTGAACTCCCCTCCGGGTCTCGCAATTCTCATCACGGCTCCCAGTGGCCTGCCATTTAGGAGAATTATTCTTTTATCTCCTTCGGATACCTCTTTTATAAATTTCTGGGCGAGAACGTAACGCGTCCCGCCCTCTGTTATAGTCTCTATTATCACATTAGCATTTCTATCGCCCTCTTTAACATAAAATATCCCCTCTCCTCCGCAGCTATCAAGCGGTTTTACAACCATCTCGCCTCCGATTTCTGCAAGGAAGCTTTTGAGTTTGTTCTGATCCTTGGCTGCAACCGTAGGCGGAATCAGGTCGGGGAAATTCAGGGTGTAGAATTTTTCATTCGACTCTCTAAGCCCTTTGGGATTATTTACGACAAGCGTCTTTTCAGGGTTAATTAGACTAAGAATGTAAGTTGCATACACATAGTCCATGTTAAAAGGAGGGTCTTTTCTCATCCAGACTGCGTTAAAGCTCTCAAGCAATACCTTGTCCCTTCTCAAAAACCGATAAAAATCGGTTCCCATGTTTAAATCTATCTCTGATGCATTTGCCCAAGCCCTGCCGTTTTCTACGAACAGGTCCTTAAGTTCCATATACCAGACCTCGTGCCCCCTTTTTTGGGATTCAAACATAAGCACAAATGTAGTGTCCTTCTCTAGATTAATAGTTTGGATTGGATCCATAATGAAGGCCATTTTGAGTCCCATAGCCTTAAATCTATCCAAAACCAATATAGAGTCAAGAAACAATGGTGAACGTTTGAAGATGGGAATATAGAAGATAAACAAATATTGATTTTAGGTTTAATCCTATGTATTATTTGATGCACTAAAATCATTTCGAGCACACTCGCGGCGCCTGTACTAATATGCTCGATGTGAACCGTGTATGCGAGAAATCATAATAAGCAGTATGCATCAGATAGACGTTAAAAGGAGGATGGAGGTCTATACCGGGGTCAATTAATCTACCATTCTGCTAAATCACTCTAAATCCAAAATGGCGCTTTAAACGTATATATAATGAGTATAATTTTACTTAATCTTATCGCCGAAAGGTCAAAACATAGAGACAGGAAGCCACCAAAAATTGCACAGCAATGGCAGTAGATGGTTCGATGTGATTGTTGTGGGAGGCGGTCCCAGTGGTCTTTACACCGCTACCCTCCTTTCCGACTTCGGGTTGAGTGTAGTCTTATTTGAAGAACACTCAGAGATTGGAAAAGGCGTTGTGTGCTCCGGGGTTGTAAGCAAAGAAGCCTTTTTGAGATATGACCTGCCTAAGGAATCAATAGTGGGTAAAATAAAAGATGCAGAATTATTTTCTCCGGGAGGAATGCGCCTTCTCTATTCTCACCCAGAGACGGCGGCTCTTGTCGTTGATAGACACATTTTTGATGGAAAGCTGAGCGAGCGAGCGAGCGCAAGTGGGGCTGAGATTTGGCTCAACTCAAAGGTGGTCGCACTCTCAGTAGAAAACAGGTTTGTAGAAGCCAGCTTAAAAACACCGGAAGGCGAAAGTAGAGTACTCGCTCAGATTGTTATAATAGCAACGGGGATGAATTTTAAACTTCAGATAATGCTCGGCTTGGGACGCCCTAAGAAGATTATAAAGGGAATTCAGATTGAGACCAAGGCGGAACATATAGAACAACTAAGAGTGTATTTTGGAAGCAGGTTTTCAAACGGTTTTTTTGGATGGGCTATACCTCTGATGAATCGAAGAATGAGAATCGGGGTTATGACTGAAGGAAATGCTCTTGAGGGTTTAAAAAACGTTCTATCAAACATCTCTACAAATTGCGACCTGTGTACAGGAATGATAAAGAGGAGAGGAATCGCCTTTGGATCCATACCGAGAAGCTACTCAGACAGGATCGTTGTTGTGGGCGAGGCGGCAGGCCAGATAAAAACAACCACCGGAGGAGGAATTTACTACGGCCTTCTTGGCGCGGAAATAGCTTCAGATATTATTAAGAAGGCTTTCAAGAAAGGCAACTTTCAAGGGAGGACTCTTTCCGAATACCAAAGGCTCTGGAGAAAGAGTTTAGGAAGAGAGATTGTATTCGGAGAGTATTTTCATAAGTTTTATTCCAAGCTGAATGACAACTCTATAGATGCTCTTTTTGAGGCTGCCGAGCAAGATGACTTTTTTTCATTCATATCGGAGAATGGAAAATTCGACTGGCATAAGAATGCCGTGACTACAATACTAAGAAGTCCCAACTTAAGAAGGGTTCTTTGGAATGGATTGATTAA
>JBLNAE010000132.1:0-7269 GCA_050259195.1 Ignavibacteriales bacterium | reverse complement strand
ATTGAGGCTTTGAAGGAATACATAGAAAATCGTGACAAGGTAGGAAGTCTTTGTGGTTTCCCTTGGATTAAGAGACAGGTGGAGGGGATGTGTTTAACCACTTAATCCTTGGAATTGGTATTATATGGCAAAGAGATTAGTCGAAAGATTACATTCAATCCTCGCGTTCAGGAATTTAAGGTAAATAGACCCCTTCTTATAAAATCCCTCTTTGTGCTCTTAGCGGTATTTGGGCTTTTCATATACGGGGTGTCCTATCCTTTCGCCGCGCTTATTGGAGGAGCGTTGATTCTACTGATCGGCGTAGTTGAACCGAAGTTTGCCTTTGGTGAGGTAAACTGGACACTTCTGCTTTTTTTTGCAGGGTTGTTTGTTGTTATGGGAGGTGTAGAAAAATCCGGGCTGAGCGAAATCCTGTTTGAAAAAGCCTCCCCGCTCTTTGGACTCGGTTCATGGAAGGGGATGCTTGGCATTAGCGGGGTGATTTTGATTCTCTCCAATTTGGTGAGCAATGTTCCTGCCGTGATGCTTTTTGCACCTCATATAAACATTTTCCCCAACCCTCAAAAAGGCTGGCTTGTGCTTGCAATGGCGAGCACCCTTGCCGGAAATTTTACACTCATTGGGTCTGTGGCAAATCTAATTATCGCGGAGATTGCAAAAGAAGGGGGGCGTTACAATAAGCTTCTGGGAATACTTCAAGGTCGGAGTGCCGCTTACGGTTATAACAATTCTGATTGGAGCCTTTTGGCTGCTCTATGTTTAGGGTTTACTATACAATGGAATTATTTCCCCTCTTGCCCGACCACACGCACCGATTTGATAACGACCGGCTCTACGGGGACATCCTGAAATGGTCCGCGATTGGTGGTTTTAACCCCTGCGATTTTGCGCACCACGTCCATGCCTTCGACGACCTTACCAAACACCGCGTAGCCAAAGTCCCTGTCGCCGTGATTTAAGAAGTCGTTATCCACGAGGTTGATAAAGAACTGAGAAGTCGCGCTGTCTACCACGCTCGTGCGCGCCATAGCGATTGTGCCCGTATCGTTCTTGAGCCCGTTGTCTGCCTCATTTTTTATGGGCGCCTTGGTCGGCTTCTGTTTCATGTCGGGAGTAAAACCGCCCCCTTGAATCATAAATCCGGGAATCACACGATGAAAGATGGTGCCGTCGTAGAACTTGTCATTGACATAAGAGAGAAAATTTTTGACCGTCTCCGGCGCTTTGTCCGGATAAAGCTCTATCTTAATATCGCCCATTGACGTAGACATTATGACCACAGGATTCCCTCCTTTTGATTTGGCTCTGGCTGATACTACAAGGCTTGGGATAAAAATGGCAACGAGAGCCAAAAGTATTATAAGTTTATTCATGGCGCCACGACTTGGTTTCACCATGCCGAGCGTGTATTGTACTGGCGTTGTCCTCATTTTGTTTCCCCCTATGAATAATTATACCAATTATACAAAGTGATGGTGCAATAACACGTATTGTCATTGCGAGCGTTAGCGAAGCAATCTTCATTGTCTTAGATTGCTTCGTCGCTATTACTCCTCGCAATGACGGCTTTTTTATAATTTAAAAAAAGCCCTTAGAAAACGGAGCGACTGACTATTCCATCCCAAATTGTTTTAGCTTCCTATAAAGGGTGTCCCTTGAAATACCAAGGATTTCAGCAGCCTTTGATTTATTTCCCTGAGCCTCACGAAGCGCTTGCTCTAGGGCATACTTCTCAAGCTCTTCCAAAGAGAGAAGCGTATGATTCGAGGCTTTTGTTTCATGCCATCTTAGATGTGTTTTTATGTCCTTATCGGTTATCGTCTTTTTATCGGAAGGGGATACGGCTATTATTCCTTCTATTAAGTTTTCTAGCTCTCTTATATTTCCGGGGAAATGATATTGATAAAGCGATGTTAACACGCCTTCCGATATTCCTTCTATGTTCCTTGAATACTTATGATTAAACTTCTTTACGAAATATTCCGTAAGCAATGGAATATCTTCTCTCCTGTCTCTAAGTGGAGGAAGCTCTATTACCACAACCGCGAGCCTGAAGAATAGATCCTCTCTTAAATAGGTATTTTTAAGCTCTTCTATGGAGCGGTTGCTTGCAGCTATTACCCTTATGTCAATCGGTATCTCGCTTGTATGCCCTACCGGTCTTACTTTGCGTTCCTCAAGAACTCTAAGTAGCTTTACCTGAAGCTCTTTTGGCATTTCTCCTATCTCATCAAGAAAAATCGTTCCCTCATTAGCTGCTACAAAAAGCCCTTCGTGGTCCTTTATTGCCCCCGTGAATGCTCCCTTCTTATATCCAAATAGCTCCGATTCAATTAGTTCTTTAGGGATTGCCCCACAGTTAATTGCAATAAAAGGCTGATTACTTCTTTCACTCTTTAGATGTATGGTTTTTGCCAACAGCTCCTTTCCTGTTCCTGTTTCACCGACAATGAAAACAGAGGCACCGGTGCGTGCTGCGGCGGTGGCTTTCTCAAAGACGCTCCTCATTACACGAGAACCGCTTATGATCTGGTCGAAGCCGTACTTCTCCGAGAGTATCTCCTTCAGTTCGCTTACCTTACCTTCAAGCTCGTGCGTCCTTTGGATTACTTCTAGCTTCTTCAAGAGCACATCCTTGTCAAATGGCTTGGTAATAAAATCTGAGGCGCCGCGCTTTATTGCCTCTACGGCAGTAGGCACAGTGCCGTGTCCGGTAATCATAATTGTATTTATATCGGGATGAATCTCTTTAACCTTCTCGAGCAGCGTAAAGCCATCCATCATGGGCATAACGAGGTCCAAAAGAGCCACACAAATGTGAGTAAGAGCCGATGCCTTCTCAATAGCCTCTTTCCCGGAAGAAGCTGTGATTACCTCATACTTTTTTCTTTCAAGAAGCTCTTGTATAGCACTAACCAACTCTTCATCATCATCAACAACAAGTACACTACATCTATGCAAGTTCTATTTCCTCCTTATAGATTGGAAGCCTTATCAAAACGCTTGTTCCCTTGCCTTCCACACTGTCTATACTAATTTCACCACCGTGGTCATGAATAATCCTCTTAGCCACTGAAAGTCCTAGTCCCGTCCCTTTGCCAGCAGGTTTGGTTGTAAAAAATGGCTCAAAAATAAATGGAAGCACCTCTTTTGGAATTCCTGTTCCCGTGTCGGATATTAATATCTCTGCCATCTCTTCTGCTTTGTTCTTAGAAGCAACTATTGAAAGTTTTCCCCTTTTGGACATTGCATCCACCGCATTCGTTATTATATCCAGAAATACAAGCTCAAGCAGATTAGGGTCGGCTAATACCTTCAAATCTCCATCTATGCGTAACTCAAGGTCAATTCCCTGCTTTTTAGAAAGGGGCTTTATCATATCTACCGCTTCCTCGAGAAGTATGGAAACTTTCTCAGAACTCCTTTCACTCTGAGGCCTGCTTACAAACCTCAGAAGTCTTTGGATTACCTTCTGACCGTAGAAGATCTGCTTTTCTATTGAGTCAAGTTTTTCAGTGAAATTTACATACTTTGGAACTTGGGGCATATCCTCTTTAAGCATCTGAACCCTAAGAAGCATGGATGCAAGGGGAGTTCCCATGTGATGGGCAATCCCTTCTGCCATCTTTCCTACAACCTGAGCCTTTTCAAGTTCTATTATTTTATTTCTCATGATTACTCTTTCGCTTATGTCTCTTATAGTTTCGATGAACGCGCCGCCTTCCTGATTCATATATATCAGTGCTATACTTACAAATATTCTTCTTCCATCCCCTCGTATTTTCTTTGTTTCGTAATCCAACAATTTATCTCCTTCTTTTACACTCTTAAGCCTGTCGGAGAAACTGACCTTGTCTTCCGGTGGTACAATATCCCAGATGGTTTTAAGCTCTTTGCCATCATCACAAAATAATCTTTTTGCTTCCCTATTCATGATGATTACTCTGCCTTGCTCATCATAAACCAAAATCGCGTCAGTAGTGCTATTAATAATAGTCTGTAGTTTTTCCTCGCTTTCACGAAGTACCCGCTCCGTTCGCTTCTGCTCGGTTATATCAATGCATGAGCCGGTATAACCGGCAAAACCACCGTCGGGAAAAAACCGTGGGATGCCGTGATCCAAAATCCACTTATACTCTCCATCGTAGTGTCTCAGCCTGTACTCCATCTTGAATTCCTGTCTCGCATCGAATGCGCTGATATATGTATCTAAACAACGCTCCAGATCATCGGGATGTACACCCTCAGCCCAGCCATTGCCCAATTCTTCTTCCATAGTTCTTCCTCTAAATTCCAGCCAGCTTCTATTGAAGTATGTGCATAGCTTATCTTTACCGGAGATCCATATCATAACGGGAGCGCTATCTGCCATCGAGCGGAATCGTTCTTCACTTTCACGAAGCACTTGCTCCGTCCGCTTGCGCTCGGTTATATCCACGATAACACTAAGGACCATTAATCCTTCATCTGCCTTTATGGGTTTAAGGCCGATCTCAACGGGGAACTCGTAGCCATCCTTCCTTCGAGCAAAGAGGTCTCGGCTCTTTCCTATCGGTCTAGCCTGTGGGTTGGCATAAAAATCCATACGGTATTCAGGATGTTCGCTACGGAATCGCTCCGGCACAAGAATCTCGACCGATTGCCCGATTAACTCTTCTCTGCTGTAGCCGAACATTCTCTCCGCCTGCAGGTTGACGAGAATGATTTCTCCCTTCCGATTTGCCATCACTATGGCATTGGGAGCTGATTCTACAACGAGGCGAAATCTCTCCTCAGCATGCTTTCGTTGAGTGGTGTCTTCTACCGTTCCTTCATAATACAGAACAGTCCCATCTTCTCCTCGAATCGCTCTTGCGTTTTCGCGAATAAAAATTACAGTGCCATCGGGTCTTGTCCATTTTGATTCTAAACCCCTCACCCCATTTTCCTTTTCAACGAGTTTTTTAAATTGACTTCTCGAGTAAGTAGGCTGGAATCCTTCCTCCAGGTTGTGCGAGGATAATTCATCGAAAGAAGAATATCCCAGCATTTGAATCAATGCAGGATTCGCCATAAGAATGCGACCATCTGGAGTTGTGCGATAGATCCCTATTGGAACATTCTGAAAGAGATTTCTATACTGTTCTTCACTTTCTCTGAGCGCCTTTTCCACTCGCCTGCGCTCTGTGGCCTCAGCCCGTAACTCTGTGCTGGTTTTTATCAGTTCTCCACCCCGTTTCTCGAACCTTGTTTCTAAGTCTTCGTGTATTTCGCGCAGCGCTTCCTCCATATGCTTTCGTGCTGTAATATCAAGCATAGTTATTCTTATATTGCTGAGGTTCCCATTTTTATCAAATACGGCTATGCCTTCCATCTGGGCATGAAACGGCGTACCGTCCTTTCTTAACACCTTGAGTTCGTATCTCTGTCGGGCGGGAGTCTCAATGAGACGCTTTAGATAAAGATAAAATACACCCTTGCTTTCTTCATCTATATACTGATAAAAAGTTTGATTGATTAAATTTTGTTTTTCTACACCTAATGAGGCCGCGCCAGTAAGATTCGCTTCTTGAATAATACCCCTATCATTTAACGTAAAATATCCAACAGGAGCAAAGTCATACAAGTCGGTGTATTTGTTGCGCGATTCTTCAAGCTCTGATTGCGCTCGACGAAGTTCTTCATTCTGCATCTCAACTTCAATTTGATGAACCTGTAGTTCATGGATCAATGCTCGAACATTAGTTTCTGATAGGTCGTCTAGGTCTTGAGATCTTTGAGGCAATAATTCCTCAGCACTCCTACGGAGACGACCTGTTCTCTGTTTGGATTGATTCTGTTTCTTCATTTTGGTTTACACACAGCTTAAGGTTGGCCCTACCTTGCCCGGCGCATTCAATGCCCCCCTTGCTCGTCCTTTTTAGATTGCTTGGTTTGCCCTCGGCGTATTACCGTTACTAGCTTAACACTTCGTCTTCATGCTTACAATGTGTGTACCAAGATATAGTTTTTACTTTCCATTATGAGCAAGGCTATAAAATTCAAATCGTCCTTTCCAATCCTCGAGATTGTAGGATGCAATTATAAGGTCTTTGTGCTCTCCGGTCTCCTCACATGTGACATAGCAATTAAGCACCGCCTCAGGTTTGAACCCAAAGTGATCTAACATCCTGGTAAAACTCTTATTATCAGGTGTAAACCGCACAATAATCTTTTCAAAGCTGTGCTTTAATCCCTCGACCAAAAGGGTCTTAAACATCTGAGAACCCAGCCCTCTTCCTCTATAATCGGGGTCTACAATTAGCTTGATCTCTGCCGCATACTGCCAATAGAGTCCTTCTTTATGAAGTGTTCCCTTTGCTATAATCTCATCGTCTTTCAGGGCAACTAGCTGAAAGACCTTATTGTACATAGGGTTTGTAAACCAACTCTCTATAGTTTCCAGTCTTCCTACATCATCTTTGAAAATTAGAATATCTGATCTTGGTATTCTGGCGAAGAACCTGAATAAATTCTCCAGATCCTTATTCTCAAAAGGTCTGAGGATTACCCCCGTTCTATCTTTGAGGATTAATTCTCTTAAATACATAAAGCTTATCCCTTCTCGTTGTCTCACCAAGAATCACCTCCTTGATACACCCAAAGAGGGCAAAGGTGATATAAGGGGGTAAAAACATTGAAATACCGTTGCCCAATGGGTGCATTTACCGACGCTGAGATAAGACTGTTTTCTTACATCTCTTATGAAGTGCAAGAAAGAGGCCAGTGAAATATTCTTTTTTTCAGGGGGATTAGATTTAGAAAGGTGTCAGAGGTATTAAATTCTGACGGACATCGCTTACTCAGAATTGTCCTTACTTATGGGAAGAGAATTTTTCCAGAGTAACAGCTACTTACGTTATACTGAAAATTTTGCTTGACTTCACTTTTTAAGTTGAACTATAATCCTCTTGAAGAGGGATAAAACAATGGTGAATGTTGACCCGGGGTAGGCTACCTTATCAAAATCCTAAGCATAGCTATTTCTTACCTTTCTTAATAATCCTGTTAACTCTTCTCCACTAATATCCTCCTACCTAGAGAAATCATTAGAGATTATCCTTTCTCAGATAATAGGAATAGAAAAGCTTTGTGCATAAAATGGGATTAAAAAAGAACTCGATATATAAGCAATGATAAAAGAAGGATAAACAGATGAGAAATAGAGTTTTTGAAATTATTGATGGTAATGAAGCAGCAGCTTCTGTTGCATACCGATTAAATGAAGTTATTGCCATCTATCCTATT
>JBLNAE010000131.1:0-13473 GCA_050259195.1 Ignavibacteriales bacterium | reverse complement strand
CAAATTCTTCTGTTGAAGATAACAATCTTTCGAGTGATTCAATAGTCCCAATATTATCCCATTTGTCCTGTAACGGCTTCCCAGAAGTGCCATCCCAGGTTCTACTATATACGCTTCTGCCACTACTAAACACAAATACTTGCAAACGACCATTTTCTGAGGGTACGGCTATGATTGATCCACTGAATTCTCCTCCCATGTCGTGTCACTTATTTTGTGATGGTTTCCAATCTTCGCCATTCAACCATTTGTAAAGAACAGCACCGTATTCCAGTATTTGTGTAAAACGTTTCCTTCCTGGTTAAGACCGAGAATGTGAAGACGACCATTATCCAAAGACAGGGCCGTAACCGACCCACTAATTCCGTACCCGATGATCTGCCAATCGCTTCGCGGTTTTTCTCTCATGTTGCTGATGTGAGCCTTGTGGTAAACAGCACCATCAGGTCCAAGGATAAACATATCAAGACGCTCCGAATCCGCAGCAGATGCGACGGCGGCAATCTTACCGGCTCCCGCAAACGCGTTTGGTGATGGTAAGAACTGGAGAGACGCACTGCGGGACATGGCGAAAGTCACATTAGATATCTCGATCCTGCCTATAACTTCGAACCAGACTCCAGCAGGGGGTGATTTCATCCGGAATGGCATGATGAAGGGTCCACCGTGAACCTCAAAGGAGATGTCGAAGTCCTCTTGGGCATCCGCGTACTGGCCGTAGTCATAATCTCCGAATCCCTTCCCAGGGGCAATTTTCGGAGGGGAAAAACCTTTGCTCCCCATTCCAGTCCACAACTCTTCATCATCAGTACATTCTACGAAAAGGGTCAGAGTGGGGGGCGCATTTTCTATAACGATTGCAGGAAGATTCAGTTTTACGTGATCACCGTCTCCGATATCTGCACGTATACCTGCATGTCCTATAACAGGGTAGTACATATAATTTATATTTGGTCCTGGGTCCGGTCTCAGGTAAAGTCTGCTAACACCATCATACACAGCAAAACTGAACGAGAGTTCTCCCTTCGAGTTGGTATCACCGTCTCTAATGACATCAACTTCGTCAAAGTACACGATCGCGTCCCGTAACGAAGTCGTGAAGCTCCCAGTTTTAGTTGCGGGTGGATCATTGGGTGTGCTGCCTCCCGCCATAATGATGTAGTAATAGAGCGTGCTTGGCGTTAATGGCGAAACCCGTGAATGATATTGATACTGATTGTTTGTGGTATGCAAAATCGGAGTAGTTGGAACCACGACATCAGCGGGATTGAAGGCTGGACCGGGGCCTGGCGGTGCTATCGCTACCGTAATAAACGGGGTAGTCGGCTGAGAGAGGGTGAACTCGAAATCTGCATAGTAAAAGCCCGGCACTACCCTGAGGTTCCTGATGATCTGAATATAGCCGAGGTTAGCAGCTAAATTGACCCCAATTCTCATATCAAAAGCCGCGCCAGTAAACACGGGGGGCTGAGCCTGGCGAGCGGTAACTGTGACCGATGCAAGCACATTATCCCGGGAATCTTTGAGTTTGAACAGATACGTTTTGTTGATCTCAATCGTCGCCGGTTGCTGTCCGTTCGCATTCGTCCTTCCAGTCATTGGGAAAAAAGGTTTGTCTGCTCCACCGTTAACCGATTGTGTGATAACAACCCCACGCAGCTCATCGGTAATGGTCCATGCAATTGTCGTCGTCCCGGAAGTCTGCAGCTTAGGCACAATGACAATGGTTGGATTCGCGGAGATTTTTCCCGGCATGTGAGCACCCCCCTTATAACCTCCCTAAATACCTATTGTATAATGGACATCTTCCTGGGTCAATACGGAGTGGAAGCGAACCTACGTGTTTGCAGTCATGGGACGGACATATAGGTCCGCCCCTACAATTTAATTCATCCTCTCAACGGAAACACTGAGCGGCTGCGTGCCGGGAATTGACGTTGTAATCGTTCCCAGAGATGCACCCTCATTTATCTTCTTTACGGGAAGCGTAGTGGTGAACGGGGTGATATTTTGCCCCGGAAGCGACTCAAATGTGAATTTGAGTTTAGCGTCATTTGGAAGACCGAACACCGCGGCCGTAATGGATGCCGATTTCCCGGTACCCGTATCGGGTATAGTGATATTATAGCCCCAGGCTTTTAAATCTGTCTCGAGAGAACCGCCTCCGGGTTTTTTAAGACTCATTCGAACCGTCCCATCTCCATTTACCACAGTAGAAGGTAAATCATGAAATTTTACCGCAACCTGATCCTTTCTTATGGCGATGATGTCGCCGTTTATAAATTTATTTCCTTTATTGTCACGAATACTCACCCCAAAACCACCTGGCTGAGAGATTTCCCCAGGAGGCATAATGAGCGTAGCATCAAGCCCGCCGAAACTAATTATGAGATCGCCAAGCGGTTGCAGATTATCGGATTTTGCGGATGGCTTTTCTTTAGGCAAAGAGATTTTTAAACTGCCCCTGCGTCCCGTAGCGATAAGGGATTCGGCGTCGGATTCGGATTGAGAAACAATAACCTTCTCCCACCCATCGTCCGTTTCCCTAACGTCTACAACTGGATTATCCTTTGGAGAGCCGCCTTTAGGAAAGGTCCTTATGGTTGTAATTCTCCCCGTATACTGAGGATTAATGAAGAATTCTCCAACCATTGAACTAAATTCCACTTCATTATATACCGGAGCCTCGGAATGAAATTTACCCTCTTCTTTTTCCTCAGTCGCTGACACTCGTTTATTGAATTGCCCCTCTTTCTTTAATAACCCGGCTCGAACCTGCGGTGACAGGCCGTAGGCCAAAAGAGAGATTGAAAAGAAAAAGATACCAACAAGGATATGTACAAAAAATGTCTTTAGTCCAATCTTCTCTTTCATTTATTTCTCCCCAAGTTGTCTTTAAGTATAGATATTTTTTATTGATTTTATTAAGCTTGTCTTGCGACATTTATTATATTCATTCAAATTCCACTTGACAAACCCCATGTTTAGGGTGCATAATATATCCAATCACGAAGTTTCAAATGCAACTCTAACAGAACCGAAAGAATAAATTTCCTTTGTTTCATGAGTTCTAGCTTAAAATTCTAAGTGGGAAAGAGTCTAAAAATTCATGGTAAGAGCATCTAAAGCATCTCAAAATTCCGAAGAAGATAGTAAGAGGGAAGCGGGGGTTGAGTCTCAATTTCTCAATTTAAATGAACTGAGAAATAGAAGGCCCACCGAACTGATGAGGATGGCAAGAGACTTAAACATTGAAGATACGTCTCGCATGTCGAAGCAAGACCTTATATATGCAATCCTGAGAGCCCAAAGCGAGAAAGAAGGTATTATTTACGCTGAGGGCGTGCTTGAAATACTCTCAGAAGGCTACGGATTCTTAAGGTCCCCCAAGTACAGCTACCTTCCGGGACCGGATGACATCTATGTCTCCAAATCTCAGATACGCTCGTTTAACCTTAAAACCGGTGATACAACCGGCGGCCAGGTCCGGCTTCCAAGAGAAGGAGAAAAAAATCTGGCGCTCCTTAAAATTGAGCACGTAAATTACGACACGCCTGAATTCTGTAGAGACCGCGTGCCTTTTGAGAGCCTTATCCCCCTTCATCCTGAAGAGAAAATTCATCTTGAATATGACCATAACGATTTCTGTACAAGGGTAATGGATCTATTCATTCCTGTTGGAAAGGGACAAAGAGCGCTCATTGTCGCGCCGCCAAGAACGGGCAAGACTATTCTTCTCCAGAGAATCGCAAACGCAATAACAAAAAACCATCACGACATAGTTCTTATAGTACTCCTTATTGACGAGCGCCCTGAAGAAGTGACGGATATGGAAAGGTCTGTAAAGGGAGAGGTCGTAAGCTCCACATTCGATGAGCCGCCGCAACGCCACATTCAGGTCTCCGATATGGTTCTTGAAAAAGCAAAGAGGCTTGTAGAGCATGGAAAAGACGTGGTTATTCTCCTTGACAGTCTTACAAGACTTGCGCGCGCAAGCAACACCGTAACCCCTGCAAGCGGAAGGGTTCTCTCTGGAGGGATTGAAGCAAATGCACTTCAAAGACCAAAGAGATTTTTTGGTGCTGCGAGAAACACCGAAGAAGGCGGAAGCCTAACGATAATCGCTACCGCGCTGATTGATACGGGAAGCAGAATGGATGAAGTGATATTTGAAGAGTTCAAGGGCACAGGAAACATGGAGGTCTATCTTGATAGAAAACTCGCAGATAAGAGAACATTCCCTGCAATAGACCTTCATCGTTCGGGAACAAGAAAAGAAGAGCTTCTATTATCCGAAGATGTTCTAAACAGAGTATGGCTTCTCCGCAAAATCCTAAGCCCCATGAGCACGATAGAAGCGATGGAATTTCTCTTGGAGAAGATGAGAGGAACGAAGTCAAACAAAGAGTTTCTTAATTCAATGAATCAGTAGCCCCTGGACACATACCCGAAAACCACTTCATAATAAACGAAGTCGCCTCCCGTCATTGCAATGACAGGAGGTTATAAAGTCAATTGATTTGCCTTTGATTTAAAACTGCGCTAAAATAAAAAGCCTGCTGTTTTACTTTCTCGCTTGGAACAGCAGGCTTTTTTACCTCTAAAGAAGTGGAGGAGCAAAAAGGTGAATTAAGGTTTATTTCCTCTTCTTAGTTCCACCCTTTTTGCTTCCTCCTTTCTTGCCACCTGATTTCTTAGCGGCTTTCTTTGTAGCTGCCATCTAGCGCCTCACCTCCTTAGTAGAAAGTATGTTAAAAACAAAAATCCCTCGTCTTCGCTGCCAAAAACGAGGGAAAGTTTTTGCCTTCTCAGTAAATTTAATTTCCATTAGCGACTTTTAGTAAAACTTTAATTCGGTTTAAAAAATTTGTCAAGTGTTTTTTCACATTTTTCTACATAATATTGTGTGTGGTGATTTTTTATACACCAAATACTGTGAGCATAGTTTATACAAATTAATAGTTTATTAGCCAGAGTAATAGGAAAATGTCGGAGATGAATTAAGATTTAGCTGAGAATCAAACTTTCAGATTCCATTAGATTTAATAAATTTCTATCAAAACGTATATATCGTCACCTTCCACTTTTAGTTGATAGGTCTCAACTGGTTCATAAGCGGGCATGGAGAGCACTTCGCCCGTTCTCACATTGAATTTCGCTCCATGCCAAGCGCAGATTATCGTCTCTCCATCCAGCAAGCCATCCGAAAGCGGATAATCCATGTGCGTGCACTCGTCCTTTATAGCATAGAATCTTCCACCTACATTGCATATTGCGATAATTTCTCCATCGGCTTCAAATGACCTGATTTCTCCGGGAGGTATATCGGATGTTTTTGCCACTTTTACAAACTCGGCCATTCTACAGATGTCCCTTCGACAATTATTGTAATCTTTTTGGATAAATCAGAGATGAAATGCTCTATACAATAGGTTCAAAAGCCTGCAATCAATCTTTGCATCCTTTTATTATTTTATCATGTTTCAATAGTTTCCTCTGTTGAGACTACTGTCTCATCTCCTTTCAACGCGGCACGTAGTGTGTGCCAGGCCAGGCTGGCGCATTTAACACGATTGGGGAAATTACACACTCCCGAAAGCGCTGTTAATTCTCCAAGCTCATTTAGATCGCTCTTTGTGTCTATCTCTCCGATAAGCATTTTATGGACTTTATCGAAGAAGACTTTGGCTTCGGCCCTTGTTTTTCCTTTCAAGCTGTCAGTCATCATTGAAGCAGACGCCTTAGAGATTGCGCAGCCCGAGCCTTGAAAACTGATGTCTCTAATCACTTCACCGTCTAAATGCAGATAAATAGTGATTTGATCGCCACAAAGAGGGTTGGAGCCTTCCGCCATACGGTTTGCTCCTTCAAGCTTCCGAAAGTTACGCGGCTTTCTATTATGATCGAATATGATATCATGATACAGTTCGCCGAGGTCAAACATTAACCGAACACCTCAATAACCTTATGGATAGCTCGAACGAGTGCATCCACTTCCTCTTTTGTGTTATAGAAGGCAAATGACGCCCTGGCGGTAGCTGGCACTCCGAAGCGCTGCATAACCGGCATAGCGCAGTGATGACCCGCGCGAATCGCTATCCCATCGCAGTCTAATATGGTGCCGATATCATGTGGGTGCACATCGTTAAGCACAAAAGATAAGATACCAGCCTTCTCCTTTGCCGTTCCGATGATCCGCACACCTGTAATAACAGAGAGAACATCTGTAGCATAAGCAAGTAATCCCCGCTCATAGGCGGCTATTTTTTCTAACCCGATTCTACCTAGATAATCAATTGCCGAGCCGAGCCCGATGACACCTGCGATGTGGGACGTTCCGGCCTCAAATTTGTACGGGAGCGTATTATAGATGGTTTTTTCAAATGTAACTGAACGGATCATGTCACCACCTCCCTGGTACGGTGGCATCTTCTCAAGGAGGTCGGCTTTGCCGTAAAGTACGCCAATGCCAGTAGGACCAAACAGTTTGTGGCCAGAGAATGCATAAAAATCGCAATCAAGATCCTGGACATCCACCGCTAAATGAGGTGCCGCTTGCGCTCCGTCAATTAGAACCGGAGCATTCCAGCGATGCGCCATCTCTATAATCTGTCTGATGGGATTAATCGTGCCGAGAGCATTTGAGACGTGAGCCACCGAAACGATTTTTGTTTTTGCATTCAGTAGCCTCTCATATTCATCAATTAACAGCTCACCATTGTCGTTGATTGGGATAACTCGGAGTCTGACGCCAACCTGCTCGCACAATATCTGCCACGGAACAATGTTTGAGTGGTGTTCCATTGCAGAGACAATGATTTCATCTCCTGCCTTAATAAATGCCCTACCATAGCTCTGTGCAACAAGATTGATGCCCTCTGTGGTGCCACGAACAAAGATGACTTCTTGAGTGCTTGAAGCGTTTAGAAAGCCTTTTACCTTAAGACGGGCATCCTCATAAGCGCGCGTAGCTCGTTCGCTTAAGAAGTGGATTCCCCTATGAATATTCGAATTTTCCGCCAAGTAATATCGGATGATTGTATCAATCACGACCTGCGGCTTCTGGCTCGTGGCAGCGTTGTCGAGATAAACCAGCGGCTTGCCTCGAACCTTCTCTTTCAGGATTGGGAAATCCTGCCTGACTTTCTCAACATCGAAATAGGTTGGCGTCGGCAGGTCCTGGCAAGTCTTTGAAATGATTGCGTTGCTGATGGTGGTCATCAGACCTCCTCCAACAGTTTTCCCTGGTTAAACCATTGTGCAACGATCTCTTCGAGGCGCTTACGTATCGGCTCGACCCTCATGCGCTGGAGATTCTCGCCAGCAAATGCCAAGAGCAGGAGGGCACGGGCAGATTCTTCTGCAATGCCGCGAGAGCGCAGGTAGAATATTGCGTCCCTATCCATCTGGCCTATGGTTGCCCCGTGCGTACACTTTACGTCGTCGGCATATATCTCAAGCTGGGGCTTTGTATCAATCTGAGCCTCTTCGGAAAGAAGCAGATTTTTATTTGTCTGTTTGGCGTCTGTCTTCTGGGCATCCTTGTGCACGATGATACGTCCATGAAAAACACCACGAGATTTTCCATCAAGAATGCCCTTGTAGAGCTGACGGCTGTCGCAGTGCGGGCTTGCATGTTCGACCTTCATGTAATTGTCCATGTGTTGCCTGCCAGTTGACATGAAAAGACCGTTGATTATGCACTCGCCCCCCTCCCCGGCTAAAACCGGATGGACGTTGCTTCGGACAAGCGCGCCTCCAATCAGCACGGAGTGTGTTACAACATTGCTGCTTCGCCCCTGCTGAACCCTGAGGGTTGAAACATTAAACGCCTTCTTGCTCTCGCGCTCAATAAAATAATAGCTCAGCACGCTATTTTCTCCGACTACCGCCTCTGTGACTACATTTGAGAAATAGATATCGCTTCCCAAAGAAGCGTAGTCCTTCACAATAGTTGCCTGGCTATCTTCATCCATCACAATCAGGTTGCGGGGATGAGCTATGATCGGATCGGTGGTTGCGGTTGATATATACAATACGTGGATTGGTTCTCGGAGCACCGTACCTTTGGTGATATAAATAAAGGCTCCGTCCTCCATAAAAGCAGTATTGAGAGCGGAAAATGCGTCCTTTTGATAATCGGCATACTGGGCTAGATGCGGTTCAATCAGACTTCGATCAGACGTTATGGCTTGAGCGAGACTCTCAACCTTTACACCATTCGGCAGAAGTAGCAAAGAGGAAAGCTCCGGCGAATACCGGCCATTTACAAAGACGATCTGGCTGCATTCTAAGCTTGGAAATATAAATGGGTCAATATCTTGTGGCGCCAGTTCAATACGATCGTCACGATCGTCCTGGGGGAGCTGAAATGAAGTTCGAGCAATCGCGGCCACGTTAGTGAATCGCCAATCCTCATCACGCGTCGTTGGAAATCCGAGTTCAGAAAATCGCTCAATCGCCGCCTGGCGAATTTGGCTCAGCCATGCCCGGCCGTTCTGAGTAGCGCTTTTCTCAAACCGGACGAAGTTCTCCAAGTAGCTTTTTATATCTCGCATCATGGTGACACTCATATTTACCTCTCCTGTTTAAGCGCCTACTGGCGCAACGGTCTGCGCTTCGTTTTCAACCCAGGCATAGCCCCTTTCTTCAAGCTCCAGGGCCAGTTCCTTGCCGCCCGATTTGACGATTCGTCCATCAACAAGCACGTGCACATAGTCGGTGACAATGTAGTTGAGCAGACGCTGATAGTGGGTGATTATAATAAAGGCGCGATCATTGTTTCGCAACGCATTGACGCCGTTGGCAACAATCTTCAGAGCGTCAATGTCGAGACCTGAGTCGGTCTCATCAAGAATGCCAAGCTTGGGCTCAAGCACAGCCATCTGAAAGATTTCATTCCGCTTTTTTTCGCCTCCGGAGAAGCCTTCATTGACCGAACGTTGCAGAAGCTGTTCGTCCATCTCCAGGAGTTTCATCTTCTGATTGACCTGTTTGACGAATTCTACGGGCTTGAGAGGCTGAAGGCCCCGGTGCTTGCGTATGGCGTTGAGCGCCTCCCTGAGAAAGGATGTGTTGGTAACGCCTGAGATCTCAACCGGGTACTGGAATGCCATGAATACTCCTTCGCGGGCGCGTTCTTCCGGTTTCATCTCCAGAAGGTTTTGCCCCTGAAATATTACCTCTCCGTCCGTAACCTGATAAGTCTCTCGACCAGCCAGAACCTGAGCCAGGGTACTCTTGCCTGAGCCGTTCGGTCCCATAATAGAGTGAACCTCGCCCTTATTCACTTTGAGATTAATACCTTTTAGGATTTCCTGGTTGTTTACGCTTACGTGCAGGTTTTTAATTTCGAGCATATTTTCTCCCTTTGACAAATCTCTTTTATCCAACGCTTCCCTCAAGGCTCACGCTTAGCAGCCTTTCGGCTTCGACGGCAAACTCAAACGGCAGCTCACGGAAGACCTGTTTACAGAAACCGTTGACTATCATCGAGACGGCGTCTTCGGCTGAAAGGCCGCGCTGTTTGAGGTAAAAAATCTGGTCTTCGCCGATCTTTGATGTCGTGGCCTCGTGCTCCATCTGAGCCGATGAGTTCTTCACCTCTATATAGGGAAAAGTGTGTGCACCACACTTATCTCCGATAAGCAACGAGTCGCACTGCGTGTAGTTGCGCGCTCCTTGTGCACCCTTGAGGATCCGAACCAATCCGCGATATGTATTCTGACCGTAACCGGCAGAGATACCCTTGGAGACAATTGTACTCCGCGTATTCTTGCCAATATGAATCATCTTTGTGCCCGTATCAGCCTGCTGGCGGTTATTTGTAAGAGCCACTGAGTAAAATTCACCTACAGAATTATCCCCCTGAAGAATACAGCTCGGATATTTCCACGTAATGGCAGAGCCGGTCTCAACCTGAGTCCAGGATATGTGTGAGTTGCGTCCCAAACAATGACCGCGCTTCGTAACGAAGTTATATATGCCGCCCCTGCCCTCTTTGTCACCCGGATACCAGTTCTGTATGGTTGAATACTTTATAGTAGCGTCGTCGTGGGCAATAAGCTCAACTACCGCAGCGTGAAGCTGATTTTCGTCACGCATAGGCGCGCTACAGCCTTCGAGATAGCGGACATAGCTACCGGGTTCAGCAACAATCAGAGTACGTTCAAACTGGCCTGTATTTTCGGCATTTATACGGAAGTACGTAGATAGCTCCATCGGACAGCGCACGCCCTTAGGAATATAACAGAACGAGCCGTCGCTGAAGACAGCAGAATTAAGCGCAGCAAAGTAGTTATCCGTATACGGTACGACAGAGCCAAGGTACTTTTTAACAAGCTCCGGATGGTTTTGCACAGCCTCGGAAAACGAGCAGAATATGATCCCCAGTTCAGCAAGCTTCTCCTTAAATGTGGTCAATACTGAGACACTATCAAAGACCGCGTCCACCGCGACGCCTGAGAGCATCTTCTGTTCTTCGAGGGGAATCCCGAGCTTTTCATAAGTCTTTAGCAACTCGGGGTCTATTTCATCAAGGCTCTTTGCTTCTTTCCTCTTAGGCGCCGAGTAGTAGACAACATTTTGATAGTCAATCGGCGGATAATGAACGTTCTGCCACTTAGGCTCTTGCATCGTGCGCCAGTGCATGTAGGCTTTTAGTCGCCATTCAAGCATGAATTCAGGTTCATTCTTCTTAGCCGAGATGAGGCGTATAATATCCTCATTCAAGCCGGGTGGCACGGAATCCGACTCAATTGGAGTGACAAAACCGTATTTATATTCCTGGTTCGCTAGTTCCTCAACTGTGTTCACCTGTGTGCTCATGTTAACTCTCTCCTTAATCTAATTTTATAAATTTGTTGTTCTCTAAGCTTAGATAAGTCAGGCTACATCTATTTTGGTATTTTGGTTTAGCATATCCTCCAAGGTGGTGTCTTCGAGTATTCTAGCCATAGAAATCTGAAGTCTATCCCAGACAGAAATTTGGGGGCAACTCTCATACAAGACACAAATCGTGCCCTTATCCATACAGTCAATCATCCTGAGTTCGCCTTCTACGGCTTCATAGACCTCTCTCAGGCTTATTTCAGCCGGAGATTTCCGCAAGGCGTAACCGCCGTCGGGCCCAACCATTGACCTTACAAGCCCTTTGTTCACAAGCCTCCGCATGATCTTAGCCAAGTAATTCAGAGGGATATGCTGGTTTTCAGAAATCTCCTTTATATTAGACCTTCTCACAGGACGCCTACCCATATAGGTTAGAGACCTAACTGCATAGTCCAGTGTTCTACTTACTTGCATGTTCGTCTACCTCAATCTGGACTTTCTACATCCATGAAGTAGAAGTTAACATAGGTCTAAGAGCCTGTCAAGTCTGGTTTGAGTTATAAGAGTTTAAAATTTTTGGGTTTTATAAAAGGACATTTAGGCCAGTAGGGTTATTTTAAGTATAAATTCATGCCTGTCAAGTGTCACATAGCGTTCCCTACAATTAGTGACGACTGCCCATCCCGAACCACAACGGGAAATATACCGTAAGTTGCGCCGAGGAACACCGCATATAGCAAATTTAACTGCTGAGCGTCTTATTTTTATTCGTATCAATCTCCTCCATAATTTTTTCCCAGAGGAGATAGGCATCAACGATTTTCTCTTTTACATTGCTCAAATACATCTCAAAACCAATAAGTGCATGTTTAACACTTTCCAATGATTCATCCTGAACTGCCTTTTTTACAGGAGCGTATTGATGCTTGAGAATAGCCGCATTGCCGCTTAGCACCGCAAGAGTTTGGCTTAGCTGCTCTATCAATTCTTTAATTTCATCCATTCCAATCTCCTTATTTTCAGATGTTACACAAGGCTATCATTCCCGTATGTTCCCCACTTAATACATGTGGGGACAAGCTTTAACAGGAATCCAGTACTAAATAGATACCGGATAAATATACTCGGGTATGACAGTAAAGACATTTGTAATGCGAGTCAACCAGATTTTATCTCCTTATCCATAGAATTGAATAATCTTAACACGTCACGTTCGGTATTATAAAAATGAGGGGACACCCGAATCGCTCCACCTCTTACGTTAACTATAACGCCATCATCCCTCAATTTGTCCTTGACGCTAATCGGATCAAAATTCTTAGCAATAGAAATAATCCCCGCTCTTTCCTCTCTTTTCTTTGGGGTTCTCAAATGAAAATCCTTTCTTTTCGCCTCTTCTATGATTAAATCCCCAAGCTCGATGGCCCTGTTTTCAATCCTACTAATCCCCACTTCGAGAAGGAGGTCAACTGCCGCACCCAGAGCAAAAATCCCGATAAAGCTAAGCGAGCCTTCTTCAAACTTGAGCGCGCTCGTTTTAAAGCGAAAGTCTATATGGTCATAGTCGGATTCATTCTGAATGCTCTTCCACCCAATGAGAATAGGATTGATCCTGTCGGCAATTTCCTTCCTACAATAAAATATCCCTATCCCCTCAGGACTCAGAAGCCACTTATGCCCATCTGCCGCAAGAAAATCTACGTGAAACTCCTCCACATCCATCGGAACCACGCCTAGGCTCTGAATTGCGTCAACAAAAAAGAGAACTCCTTTTCTCCTGCATAGTTCCCCTACACTTTTCAGGTCAATTCTGAACCCGCTTGAGAACTGCACAGAGCTGATAGTAACTAGTGTTGTTCTTGAATCAATTAATCCTTCAATATCTTCAATTAAAATTCTCCCATTTCGGGATGGAATGAATCTTACTTCTACCCCCCTTTTTTTGAGATTCAGCCAGGGATAAATATTCGATGGAAACTCCTTTTCATATACAATTAAATTATCTCCTTCTTTCCAATCAAGCCCTTGGGCAACTATGGAAATACCATGAGAGGTGTTTTTTACAAAGGCTACTTCTTCCGGCTCTGCGCCGATAAGCGCGGCGGATTTTCTTCTAATCTCCTCAACCCTCTTTGTCCAGGAGGTATAGTTAAACGCTCCAAACTCCGTAGCATCCGATATAAATTCTTCTACAGCCCTTTTCACCCTCAGAGACACCGGAGCTACTCCCGCATGGTCGAGATAGACGAAATTGTCAGTCACAGGAAACTCGTCCCTATAAGATTCGAGTGATTTAATCACAATACCCAGCCAGATTTGATGTTATTTCCTATATTTTAATGTTACCTTTCATAGATCAACGATCGGTTCAGGCGCAAGATGCGCTACATCGTTCAAAATATCTACGCTGAAGTGTCCATTTCTAAATAGGATAAAGTTCTTAGATGTTGCTTTGAGCTTAAACTTCCGAAATTCTCCAAGTCCGACACCCGTAAATTTGCAAAGAAGCGTGATGATTGTGAGGTTATGGCTCACAACGACAACTGTTCCCTCAGGGTATCTTTTATATATTTTCTCTATCGCCCTCAAAGCTCTCTCTTGAAGCTCCTTTAACGATTCCCCTCCAGGGAGTTTCACCGTTTC
>JBLNAE010000130.1:0-31381 GCA_050259195.1 Ignavibacteriales bacterium | reverse complement strand
CCATCTTCTAAGGACAATATCAATCGTCTCATCCAGGATTACTGCTGTTAAATTTAGCAGTGATTATAGTTTCGATAATTATAAAGGTGGTGGGTAGAGGTAAAAAAACTCTGCTCCCCTTAGCTTTGCCCACAGAGATTACTTCACATGCAGAATCCAGGCTCTCTGGTTTCCCTCAACTCTTCCTGTAAGCTTTACATTCTTTCTCTCAGAACTCATCTCAAGTTTATGCATAGCTTCTTCTGATCCTTCAAGAGCATAAACTTTACCTTCCTTTGTAACTAGAACATGGGCATGAGGCGGCAACTTATCGCAGGGACCGTTTGATATTACAGGCTTAACATTTCCCTTATTATAATCCGGGAGCAGACATATTACATTACCCTCTATAGTCTGCATTCCCTCATCATGCGCCGCGAATGCGGATGATATTGCAAACGCAAGAACCAGCATTAGAGATAGAGCGACCAAGTTAACTCTCTTCATTTCTTACCTGCTTATTTTGTCTAATTAGACGTTAGAGAGGAGAGAAAGGATTTAAAAATTTGATCTTAAGCTTGAGAGTGCCGATTGGATTTAGCGTTTAGTCGAGGATCCCTCAATCTTCTTTTGAATAAATTCTCTCACTCGCTTCTCTGTCTCTGATGGAATGTCCTCATAGCGTAAGGATTGAGTGGATTGAATGGTTTTCTTATATGTATTTAAAAAGGCTATACAGTCTGGACAGACACTTAAGTGCTCCACAAACGCCAGAGTCGTCTCGCGACCCAGTTCTCCGTTCAGGTAGTCCATGATTAGAGACGCAACCCGCTCACAGGTTATCTCAGCTTCATTTGATAATTTTTTTCGCCGGACTGGATTTCGTTTAACCATAAGAATTGGACTGACCATAACTATCCTAATGGGTCTTAGATGTTAGAAAGGGGTGTTTGGATTCAGTATGGGGAGGCTGAAAGAGTGGCTAGTGAATAGTTGGTTTCAGATTTAATTAGCCACTGGTTAAGGAACGCGATGAAATAAACAGGCTACACGATACAGGATGCAAGATGCATGATTCATCCTCCATCATTTCAATCAGTCGAATACCCAAGGGATGCCGACAGTTTACCGCGCAGAAAAAGCCGCGCTCTATGGAGTCGCGCTTTAACTGCCTGAATGGTCAATCCCAAAGCTTCCCCAACCTCGCGGTTTGACATATCTTCGAGATCACTCATCATTACCACAGCCCTGTCTACGGGTGAAAGCTGATCCAGAGCCTTACGTATAATCTGATTGATCTCATTGCCCGCGACGAGTTTATGAATGTCTTGAGACCAATCAACCACAGGCATAATGTGATGGCCATCCTCTCTAAATTTGGGCAGATAGTCATCTAAGGAGACTTCTTTCTCTCTTTTACGCTGACGGATTTTTGTGAGGGCTGCATTCATAGTAAGACGGTAGAGCCACGTGGAAAACTCCGATTTGCCTTGAAATGTCCTTGCCTTCCTATAAGCCAGCAGGAACACCTCTTGGACGACGTCTTCCGCATCGGCCTCATTTCCCGTGAGCCTTAGTGCCTGACGATACACCCTGCTGACATAGCGATCGAATATTGATTCGAAGGCTCTATGATCTCCTGCCTTCACCCGCTCTATGAGCATTTGCTCTTTGTCGGATGGTTTCTTTGGAGTCACCAACGCGACATCTTTTGAGTATGCGCTCACCGAAGAATTGTAATGGATTTCTCTTTCTATTACCCCTCTCTCAACTGCCATGTTAGTCTCTCCCATCTTTACTCTCCTTTTGGGCATTAAAAAATCCCACCCATACAATTTTCTATTTGCTATTGCTACTTATCAATTTGTTTACGTCTAAGAGTGTTTCAATGAACAGAGAGTAATTAACTATTAATATCCGGTTATCCTTTATCTTCTTTAGTACTTTTAGTCCATAATTATCAATGAAGGCCACCCCGGAGAAATCCAATACAACGGTTTTGCCTCTTTCATCCCTGTGGTGCAGACATAATTCCTCTAAATCCGATGCTGATTCTCCAACCATCTTCCCATCCAATTTTAGGGTTACCGTTTTTTCGTCTTCAGAAGTTTCTGTAATTCTAAGCATTCCTGTGATTTTCCCCGCGCTGTTTTACTTAACTATTTTGGCAAAAGGTGTGCCAAGTAATGAAAAGCCACTAAATTATGTTCTAAGCGGCTCAATTTACACAATTAATTGATTTCCTTTCTGTTATTTATCTTCTATTCTGCTAATTCTTCTCACGAAATATCGTGATTGTCACGAAATATCATAGGGGATGGGATTTATATTTAGTTTAAATTCAATTCGCGGACTCAGCCCATTTATATGTAATGTCTAAAGGTTGACACTATGGGGATTCTGAACCTTGATTCACAGCGGGTTGAAAGCTATATTGTATGCGAAAAACAAATTCCCTTGGTTGATAAGTCATGAAGAATATTGATAAGGATGAGAGGGAAGCATTGTATCAAACTAAAGAAGGAATCGAACAAAGCGTTCAAGAACCTACGGAGAGGTTATCCGCAACGGATTCGGAATTGCTTCAACATCTTGCAGCGGGGACGGCATCATCTACAGGAGCCGATTTTTTCAAGTCGCTTGTCCGCCACCTCGCCTCAGCACTTCGCGTACGCTACGCCTTCGTCACTCAGTGTACGGACGCAACTTTGACCAGGGTTCGAACACTCGCTTTTTGGGATGGTAAAGACTTTGGCGATAATTTCGAATACGCTCTGGCGGGAACTCCTTGCGAGAATGTCATTGGCGGGAACGTATGCTATTATCCCAACAAGTTACAGTCATTATTTCCCGATGATAAGGGGCTGGTCGAGTGGGAAGCTGAGAGCTTTCTGGGGATACCAATCCACGATTCATGGGGAAATATTTTAGGCCACCTGGCCGCGCTCGATGATAAGCCTATGCCCGATAGGCCCCGTGGGATGTCAATCCTGCAGATTTTTGCCGCACGAGCCGGAGCCGAGTTGGAGCGCAAGCGCGCGGAGGATGCCCTCAGAGAGAACTTTACGCAACTAGCTAAAAAGAACCGCTACGACACAATAATCAGCACCGTGACTCAGGTCGTCCATCGGTCAATCAATATACAAGACGTTTTTGAAAACGCCGTCCAGGCTCTGAGTAAGAATATAGATCGGGCAGACAATGTCACAATGTACCTTATCGAAGGACAGGAAGTTGTTATGAAGGCATATAGCGGCTACTCGAATCAATATATTGAGCAGTTTAGAAGAATCCCATATCCAAAAGGCTTTAGATGGAAGGTAATTACAGAGGGAAAGCCCAGGTACTCTGCGGATGCGGACAGAGACACTCTTATTGACCCTGTGGCCAGAGAAATGGGAGTAAGAAGCTATTTGTGTATGCCTATTCGCTCGGAAGAAAAGACCATAGGTACTATAACAATTTTTTCATTCCAGAAAAATGCCTTTGATGAAGAGGAATTAAAACTGCTTGAAATTGTATCGGGGCAAATCGAGACAGCAATTAATAACGCTCGACAGGCCGAGGCGCTCAGGCAATCACAAGAGGCGCTCCAAAAGGCACTCAGGGAAGTGGAAGAACTCAAGAACCGTCTACAGATAGAGAACATATACCTGCAGGAGGAGATTAAAACTGAATACAACTTTGAAGAGATTATAGGCCAGAGCACACCTCTTCAGAGAGTACTGAGAAATGTTGAACATGTAGCCCGCACAGATGCCACAGTCTTAATCCATGGAGAGACTGGCACTGGTAAGGAACTCATTGCACGAGCCATTCACAACCTTAGTCAGCGGAAGGGCAGGCCCCTTGTCAAAGTAAACTGTGGAGCAATATCGGTGGGACTTGTGGAGAGTGAACTATTTGGGCATGAGAAGGGTGCCTTTACAGGAGCCTTACAACAAAGAATAGGGAGGTTTGAATTGGCGGATGGGGGCACAATCTTTTTAGATGAAGTTAGTGAATTGCCGCTGGATACACAGGTGAAGCTCCTGCGAGTGCTTCAGGAAGGAGAGTTTGAACGTGTGGGAAGTAGTAGATTAATTAATGTGAATGTGCGTGTAATTGCAGCGACAAACAGGAATCTGGCAGAAGCTGTTAAATCTGGTCTATTCAGATCGGACCTATTCTACAGATTAAACGTATTTCCAATAGATGTGCCGCCTCTTAGAGAGCGCAAATCAGACATTCCGCTCCTTGTAAACTTCTTCATTACTAAATTTGCAAAGAAGCTCAATAAACAGGTTCAGGGCTTCTCTAAAGAGACTATGGAGCGATTAATGAATTATCCCTGGCCGGGGAACATAAGGGAATTACAGAACGTTATTGAGCGGGCTGTTGTCCTTGCGCAAGGTCCCACAATCCGAATTGATGAATCCCTCTTAGGATTAAATATCGGTTCACAGACTCAGAGCAAAGAGACGCTTGAAGAGATAGAGCGAAGCCACATTCTTCGCGTTCTTGAACAGACAAACTGGGTAATTGATGGTAAGAAGGGTGCTGCCTCAATTCTGGATATTAATCCCAATACACTCCGGTCTCGGATGCAGAAGCTCGGCATAAAGAGACCGCATCGTACAGCGTAACCTCTGAACCAAATATCAGACAATACGATCTTTCTTCTCTATGTTGTGCTTCAAACACAGCAACTGAATATTCTCAGCCGTCGTTGACGCTCCGCCCTTCGAGTATGGAATTATGTGGTCAAAATGCAAATCTTTGGTCGAACCACACATCACACACTTCCCACCATCTCGTTTCCAAACTTCCAATTTAACGGCTGTTGGAATGATTCTGCGATGCTCTTCTGAGGTTTCGCTCGGCGAGTCGTTGGTGCTCTGATTATCAAGGGCGTGTAACTTGAACTTGAAAACCTTTCTTTGACTATCACTTTCTTGCCATGAGTCAACAAGTTCGAACAGGCCATTGTACGACCAGATGCCTGCCTTTATCTTCTCGTACACTCTCACACGTTCAGCCGGTCGTAGTCCTGTCTTGTAATCTTGTGCTGCCTTATGAAACTTGCCGTTTTCTGTAGGTGAGCCTGATACTGTGTACTCTGGCTGATCGACCGATTTGGGATCTTTGACCTTAGTATCGCGCGGAACATCGTGCCCCTCATAGATAAGCGTTGCGCTGTCATCTTCAATGCGGTCACGGTATGGAGCATTAGCACGAACTGACATCAAAATAACTGGATAATCTTTTCCTCTGCGATAGTCCATGCCTTTCTGAAGGCTTCCGCCTTCCCGCTGACATGCCTCAAGGTAGGAGATAATTTTGTTAGCCACGGTTTATTCGAACGTTCCTCCTAATCATCCTGTATAGGTGTTATACGGAAATCCTTGTGTCTTTTTCCTTTCCTTAGAATTGTACTTTAAGTAGTTTTGCACAAGAAGTCTTGAAATCAAATTACTTTTAGGTCAAACTGTAACTTTGAACAAAAAGTCGGGAGTCAACTAAACTGGAATCTAACTCCTACTAGAATAAGATACACTTTATTTTTCTTTGCGCTCTGCCTATTGCAATTGTTATTTTAGCACTCCTGAAAAAATAGATGTAGATTAGGTTTCCGGCCAGACTAGACTGAAAAAATAAAGGAGCCATTAAGTATTTGGACAATATTCTTGTTTTATTAGGTAGGTGGAACAAATAAACTATAAGGAGAAAGGATAATGGAAACAACACAAGATCAAGAAAAATGTAAGCATGGAATATTATTTGATGAGCATTGTTCACTTTGCTATGGCGATTTTTTGAAGCATACCGATTATCATATAGCCACTGCAATGGACTATGAGCGATTTCGCAGAGAAGTAAACCCAAAGAAAACGGCTACATAACCGATGAGACAGGAGCATTAATGAGGTTTAATGGACGCGGGGGAGTTCGTTGATTTTTTCTCGTAGGAATTTTCGCACCCGATTCTCCATATCGGTAGGAATATTCTCGCAGGGCAATGATTGAGCAGCGCGGATAGTTCTCTTGTATGTACTCACAAATGCCGCGCAGTTCGGGCAGTCGTTTAAATGCTCCTCGAATATCAGGGTTGATTCATTGATTAGTTCTTCGGATAGATAGTCCATAATCAGGGAAGTTACATGTTTACATGTCATACTAATTTTATTTGATTTTGCCTGTCGAGTTTGGATTTCCTTAACCATATTATTGGCCTTTATTCTCTTGATAAATCAAATAAATCCTCACATCAGCCTCTATCTCAAGTAGCCTTCCTAATTGCTGTTTTCCCACATTCCGGGCATGTGTGGGCTTCTTTAAGAACACCGCCAAAATCGGGGTCTACGGCGTCCGACTCAGATAGGGCTGCCGTGTAATCAATCTTGTCCGCATGGTGACTCATCTCCACGCCGCAATCAGGGCAAATCATCTTATTTGATTTCTTATTAGCTTTTGGCATATTGTCTCCTTAATAAAAATGGTGCATAGATGGATCTTATATCCTGTATCTCTACTTATCATTACTCCAGCGAGACATTTTCACGCCCGTATCTCAAAACCTTTGCCATCCACATCAGTTCTTTCAAGAACTTATCAATGCGTTTGACATAAGCCTGATCCAGGAGCTTGCCTGATGAATCGAATACATTTTGAACGCTGGAGAAGTTTCCGTCCCAGAATATGGTTACCAATCCCAACTCCCTCATCACGGGAAGCAGACCCTCTATTACCCTCGTGCCCCCAAACCCTCCCGCGGAGACGCCGCAGATTCCAACGGCCTTGTGTATGTATTCCTTGAGATTTGTATCGAGCACGTGCTTGAGAAGACCCGGATAGCCGTGGTTATACTCAGGTGCAACGATAATCAGCGCATCCGAGCGCATAACGGTTGAGGAGAATTTAGCGTCCTTTATTGATTCGCCTGCGTCCATCGTTGATAAGGGAATATCACGGATATCAATGAGTTCTGTTTCCACACTGTCCCGCTTTCTAACCTCTTCCACAACGAATCTTGCCACGTATTCACTCATGCGTCCCTGACGCGGCGTGCCCAGAATAACTGGAATGAAGATTGATCGGTTTGTGTCCATGTGATACCGTCCTTTTGTCGGTATGGGCAGGTTTGAAACCTGCCCATATCTGTGATTTACGGAAGCGGAGCGACTTCGCAAAATACCTTAATCGCGCCCTTGGCTTCCGTGAGGGTTTTCATCAACTCCTGATAGCTTTCAAGTCCTTTTACAGGATGAGTGAGAAACTCTGGTAGCCATCCCGGCCAGGAAAGCTCAGCTTGCGAAAAGTCCTTGACTCCCATTTCAAAATACTCACGATTTGCATTCACTGTGCCCACTACAACCTTGTTGCCGAGCACAAATCCCAAATTGATCTTGTCTGTCGGGACCTCAAGCTTTCGCCCACCTCCTGTAACGCTGGAAAGAATAAGCACTCCGTTTTTCCCCAATATGTTCATCGCCTCAAACGCTAAAGGTGAAAATCCTGTGGCCTCAAAAATAACCTCGAATGGGCCATGTTCTTTAGCCTCTTTTACGAGCGTAGTATCTTGGGTGCTGTGATAGCAACCGCCAATTTGTTCAATAAGATCGGAATTTAAATATGGCGGCTTTGTCAGGCCGTATGTGCAAACTTCAAGACCTCTGAGGCGGAGAGCCATAGTTGCTAGAAGCCCTATGGTTCCTGCGCCGAGCACTGCGGCGCGTTTTGGGTCCCAAACACGAAGACGCCTCTGAATCTCATAAGCCTGTGCGATTCCCTTTTCAATTACGCTTGTAGGTTCAAGAAGAACTCCAACCTCTTTCAAACCCTGGGGCACTTTAATTATGTATTCTGGTTCATCCACATAGTATTCGGTGAGATAACCGTGGCGCAGATTGATGCCTCGCTCGAAGTACGTGTCGTCTGTCGTCATATCGTACATGCCGATCTTATCGTAAATGCTGGTTCCGGGACGACGTACTGTCGCAGTAACGTAATCGCCCACTTTCAACTCCGTGACAGTTGGTCCAATCTCTTCGACGACGCCGAATGACTCATGCCCAATAATGAGATAATCATCTCCCGGCGGCCCGGCTCCGTATTCAGCCGCATTTATTTCTTTGTCCGTGCCGTCTACGCCGACGCGCAAAATTTTTACGAGTACACCCCGTCCATTTGGGATGTCGCTCACCTTGGGCTTTTGCACCGCGCGCAGATGCACCGAATTGGGTTTTCCAGGGATTACGGCAATGGCTTTCATTTTTTTCTCCTTTATCATTTTGATATTTTTTACTCTAGTAGGGGCGAACCCCCGTGGTCGCCCTTGTTTTTCTCACTTAGGGTAGACACAGAGGTCTGCCCCTACAGTTATTCTATGCCTAATTATAATTGTCATTCATCTATTCCAATCTCTCAAGAGATTTTTTCGCATATTGATTCGTTCGTCTTTCTACTAACTCTATTGCGTGACCATCGGGATCGAGAACTATGACTCCTTTTTTAAATCCAAGCTTATCATCCGGCAATGTGCGTACCTGATCTGAAACAAAGCGGACGTTGTTCTCGCGCAGCCGCTTTGCCACAGTCTCCACGTCCTTGACTATAAGAGTTGTTTGCCAATGCACTATGTCGTTAGCCTTTACATCCGGAGGTATAGATCGGCCACCCGGCGGCGTATCGTACTCTAGGAATTCAATTCCCATACGCTGCATGGGGGGCCGAAGCGCAGTAACGCGAACCGTAGCGCCGAACACGTTATCCAGATGCTCCTGTCCGGTGCCGGTATTGAGGCTCCCACCGACAACATTCATTCCCAGTAGGTCTCTATAAAACTTGAGGCTTGTCTCGGTGTTGCTTATCCCAATCGCCGTATGGTCTATCCCCATGAACAGTTTATCGGTGGAACGGTGCCATCGAGGATCACCCTTATCGTGGGGAAACCATAGTAGTTCCAATGGGTGACCGTCCGGGTCTTTGAACTTAAAAGCCATGATTCCGGCTGCTGGTTTATTTGACTTCGGCAGAGTCTGGGGACTCGTCGAGATTTGACGGATTTTGTATTTGCGTATGTGTTCGTACGCGTTATCCATATCGCTCACAACGATGGCAAAATGTTGAAACCATAGATCGTTACTGTGAGAATCTATTGGGATTGGCTTACCATCTGAGGGCGCGATGTATTGAACCAGCTCGATGAATTCATCGCCGAGTTGCATCCGAACCATGTGAATCCGAAGACCAAAGATACCCATGAGATGTTCATATTCAGCACCCTCTACTTCAATGTCCGATACCTTCTTGAAGGAAAGCGCTTCGGAATAAAACTCCACCGAGCGATCCATGTCACTTACAGTTATGCCAATGGAAGCCACGGCCTTTACGCGTTCTTCCGCCTGCTGGGCAAGCGCAGTTGGTAGCCAAAGACAGAGCACGAACAAAAGCCAGAGAGAGAAAATTGTCTTTTTAAATTTTATACCAGCTCCTATCATTTATAATTTCTCCTCATCTGGGTTCAATCTTTGTAGGGGCACGTTGCAACGTGCCCCTACTTTAATAACACCATTCATCTCATTCTCCCCATTAGATAGTCCCCAACGCGGAGAGCGTTCGCCATAATTGTCAGCGCGGGATTTACCGCGCCGCATGACGGAAAGAAACTCGCATCAACAACATAGAGATTATCCAAGTCATGTGCCTTACAGTTACTATCAAGTGCCGATGTTTTTGGATCCTTGCCAAATCGAATTGTGCCATTCTGGTGCGCCACCCCTGCAAGTGGAATGCGCTGGCCGATAAACAGATTCCGTGAAAACAACCCCTGGTGGCAATCATGTCCATGAATCGAACACTTGGACTGTTGCTTCATCAAGCTCTGGAGCTTGGCAATCAGACGCTTATGTCCTTCTTCATTGTTCGGTTTGTATGTAAGCACGATATTACCCTTCTGGTCAAGCGTTACACGATTCTCTGGATCTGGAAGATCTTCCGATGTGAGCCAGAAATCGAGTGAGTGCTTGGCCATAAGCTCCAGCGTCCATCCCGGAGTGATGGCAGGCGCTCCGGCCTTCAGTGTTTCCGCATCGAGCTTGCCAACAAATGAGATGTGTCCCATCGGATATTCCCATTCCTTTGAGCCGAAATAGAAATCGTTGACCGAGAGCGATTTCTGAAAGATAGTAGGATTGGGACACTTGGAGATGGCCATCAGGACAGAATTGACGTGGCCCATGTAGTGACGGCCTACAACGTCTGAGCTATTGGCAAGACCTTTGGGGTGCTTGTCGTTTGCCGAGCGGAGAAGCAGCGCCGCGGAGTTGATTGCGCCGCAAGAGACAACAACGATGTCTGCCGAGTAAGTTCCCTCCTCGCCGTTGCGTTCGACCTGCACCTTAGTTATCTCACGGCCTGAAGAGCTGGTCTCAAGGTGTGAGACGTGAGCGCCGGTAAGTAGTGTCACATTCGGGTGCGTAAGAGCTGGCTCAACGCAAACCACCTGAGCATCGGACTTTCCATAAATCAGACATGGGAAGCCGTCGCATGTGTTGCATCGAATACATCGGCTCTTGTGCGGATTCGTTTCATCCAGCATGACGCCGAGCGGCGTATGAAACGGCTTTAGGCCAAGTTGCCTGAAGTCATCACTCAACTGCTGAATGCGCGGCTCGTGACTCACAGGCGGATAGAGATAGGGCGCGCTTGTCGGCGGTTCGGTTGGGTCAACTCCCCGCTCACCGTGCACCTGATAGAGATGCTCGGCTCTGGTGTAGTAAGGCTCTATCTCATCGTATGAAATTGGCCAAGCGGGCGAAATTCCACCATGATGCCTAATTTCCCCAAAATCCTCCTTGCGAAGGTGGAACAAGGCGGCGCCGTAGAATTTCGTATTGCCGCCAACGTAATAGTTGGTATGTGGATGAAGCAGATTGCCATTCTTGTCCTGCCATACCTCTTTTGTGTTGTACTTGGCCTCGACATTTACAGCGGTGGGATTCCAGTTATCCTTTTCTCGTGGTACGTAGTCGCCGCGCTCTAAAAGCAAAATGCGTTTGCCGGTGGGAGCCAGGGCGTAAGCAAGGGTTCCTCCTCCGGCTCCGGTTCCAATAATAATCACATCAAAGTTGTTTTCGTAGGACATTTTATTTACCTCTTTAAAAATCAATGTTTTTATTAAGACTGAAATGTTCAGTCTTTCTATTGTTTTTCCTCCAGGTAGTCTCTTTTGGTTTTGTCATTGTATTATCCCTATTTAATTCTGCTGTGGTGCCAGAGGGGCAGTGGCAAAGTTAACACCGAATCGGCGACACCAGATTGTAACCGCCTTGTACTTTGCCAGATCAACATCTGCGGGCAGATTATAATTCTGATCCCCTATGTTGCCCTTAATTGGACCGAGAGAAACGAATCCGGCTTGCTTAACGGTATCGCTGTCATTTGCATCGTTGACAGCGACGAGATAGACCTGAACCTCAGGGCCATTAGAGGTTTTGAACTCGGTGAAGCGGAGCACCCGCTCACCATTGGGGAATTGATAGACCGTAGCAATGCCTTTAGTTTCATGGGCTACACCATGAAAGTTTCCTTTAAACAGGACTTGAGGTGATGCGCTCTGCCTTTCTGAATTGGCTGCAGGGAACCCCTCGTTTACAGCCCGATTAACAAAGAGCCTCTCTGGGCGGAATAGATACCACGCAACCCCAAGGACAATCAATACTAAGACAACTATTATAAATTTACGTCTTAACATTTTGAAACACCTCCTTTTAATTATTCAACGAGCACGTGATTATAATTTCGCGTCTACTAAACCTTCTACTTGCTACTGCTCTGAAGATTTTCCTCCGGAGTAATAGTGATGCGGATAACATCGGATGTCTTCGGATATGTGAAGCCGTCATGAACAGCACTGTTAAGCTGAATAGGCTCATGCTCCTCTGCACCTGTGTTTGGAGCGGATTGGCGAGGGGCTTGATTGGGTCCTATGCCTGGCTCCTCATTTTCTTCCGTGCCTGCATCCCAGAGTGAGACCTTGGAAGTAATGTCGCCGCTTATTGGTTTGCCTTTCTTATCAGAGAGCGCTATGCCTGTATCATTCGGCGCGTAGAAGAGGTCGTTGGATTGTCCAAACATCATCGCAAACGTTAATCTCGACCCTGGAGTCGCAGTGAATGTGAACTCAAATACTCCACCCGGTCCAATTGGGCCCGGAACCGTTGCCCCTACGGGGGTATTAAAAATGCCGCTTGACTTAACGCCGGGTTGTTTCTTGAGCGACTCTGCAAGGGTCGCGGGATTGCCGTCCTCAGACTGAGCCTCAAGACCCTTGCCGCGATCGTATTTCCCTGTTGTAAAGAGCGGAGTATTCTTGCCATGCACTACCCAAACCCCGGGAGACAACGCAAACGGCCACTTAGTGCCATTCGAGGCTGTTTGTCCATCTGGATTCGAGATGTTCTCGATACGCACTTTGAACTTAGTGGCATCCGAATGTTCGGCTCGGAGTCCAGACTGTAATCCTGAAACTATCAGAACCAGACTAATTACCGATGTTATATGTAATACCTTGCGCAACGTATATGTACCTCCTATTTTTGAATTGTGTAACCTGCCATAACCTAATTGCGCTTAGTTAGACGTTAGGAGAGAAAACAAGGATGCACAAGTTATTGTTGTAGATTAATAAAGGTGATATATATGATTTACGGCTCAATTACTCTGAGTATTGCCGCGGACGAAACCTGCCTCGAAGCGCACAGGGAGTATGAGATTATCTTCGTGCTCTGCTTGCTACTTTCGGGCCAAGGAAACGTTACTATGGAATTAGCTGCTTTTGATGGTAGGTCTTTGCAAAACCGCGAATATGATTAAGTTCATAAATTTTTTCTTGACTAACGATAACCTTCCCTCATGAGAGAAATGGAATTGGAGATGATTTCGTGTCGAATGGCTCGAAACAAAGTAATACCGAGCACAGCCACCAAACGTGAATACATAAATTTGATGTCCATCCTTTGATTTCCGACGCACAGGTTTCAAAATTAAACTATGAACAATATTGTCATTATCATGTGTTAGCACAACCGTGAAGAAGCTATATCTATCCTCTGGTCCCGGCTCTCCGTTCAAAAGCATCTTACGAAGAGTCTCTTCGTGGCGATGTCCAAGCTTTACGCGCGCGAACTTGGATGAGATACCTGCTCTCCATAGTATCGAGAGATGAAACAACTTAAATTTTGCGTAATCAAGTCCGTTAACTTCCAAGAGTTCATCTGCAATTCTGTCGGGTAGCTTCTTTTGTTGGTACCACGTATTTGAGAAATATGTTTCGTGTTTGCTAATTAGATTTTCGCAGTCACCACAAAGTAGATATTCTCTGTATCCTTTCTGCAGATCGAAATTTTCCTCTAGTGAATCTTCAAGGCTAATCTCGATGACTCTATGTTTTAGATCGTAGAGGGGTTTATAACAGAATTCAGGTATAATGTGTAAGTGGCGAAGTCCCTTTTGTAATAGACAAAGCTTGCAGATTCCAAATTTGCTCATATCGTCCCGAAATGGTCTGATTTGTATACATCCTAAGGTTCATAAAGTATACATTAATCTAATTTGACTTACTAAAAGACTTGGATAGATTTCCATTCCCTCTAATTTCATGGCATTATTGAAAGGTCTCTTTACCTATCATTACGAGAAATGAAATGAGAACGTAGTAGAGGCAATTCATGAATTGCCCCCACAATAATGATAATTGAAGGAGGATTTTGAATATGTCGAAAGAGGGATTCAGGATTGAAAGTGACTCAATGGGCGAGATGAAGATTCCGGCTTCCGCCTACCACGGTGCTCAGACGGCGAGGGCGGTTGAGAATTTCCCAATAAGCGGGATTCGTTTTCCGGGGCAGTTTATTAGGGCACTCGGAATGATAAAGCTCGCCGCCGCGCAGGCAAACGTGGAACTCGGACTCCTCGACTCAAAAATCGGAGAGGCAATCTCAAAATCCGCAAAAGAGGTAATAGATGGAAAGTTAGACGACCATTTTGTTCTCGATATATTTCAGACAGGTTCCGGGACCTCGACAAACATGAATGCAAATGAGGTTATATCCAGCCGCGCAAATGAAATCCTCGGAGGAAAAATCGGCGATAGAAAACCCGTCCATCCAAATGACCACGTAAACATGGGACAGTCGAGCAATGATGTGATTCCTACCGCTATTCATGTATCCGCTCTTGAGGCGATTGAAAAAAAACTGATACCGGCGCTTAAAAAACTTCACGGGGCATTGGCTGATAAGGCAGAAGAGTTTGACCGCATTGTAAAAATCGGACGCACCCACCTTCAGGATGCAACTCCAATCAGGCTTGGACAGGAATTTAGCGGGTACGCAACCATGGTTGATCATGGGATAAGAAGAATTGAAAACACAAGACACCATCTCTCTGAACTTGCAATCGGAGGAACGGCGGTTGGAACTGGGATAAACACACATCCTGAGTTTAGCGGGCTTGTGGCAAAGAATTTAACAGAGATGACGGGGGTTAATTTCCGAGAGGCGGAAAACCACTTTGAGGCTCAGGGGGCGAAAGATGCCGTTGTTGAGGCAAGTGGCGCGCTTAAAACCTTGGCTGTAAGCCTTATGAAAATAGCAAATGATATAAGGTGGCTTGGAAGCGGGCCTCGTTGCGGCATCGGTGAGATATTGATTCCGCCAGTTCAGCCCGGCTCATCCATTATGCCCGGAAAGGTGAACCCTGTGATTGCGGAGTCGGTCTGCCAGGTTGCGGCTCAGGTCATGGGCAACGACTTGGCAATCGCAATAGGGGGACAGTTTGGAAACTTTGAACTCAATGTGATGATGCCTGTCATGGCTCATAACATCCTCCAGTCAATAGGACTTCTCTCTACTGTTTCCCAGGTATTTACGGAGAAATGCATTATGGGAATCAAAGCCGATAAAGAGCGTTGCGAAGATATGATTGAAAAAAGCCTCGCCATGTGTACTGTTCTTGCCCCAATAATCGGTTATGATGCTGCCGCAAAACTCGCAAAAGAGGCGTACGAGACTGGAAAAACCGTAAGGCAGGTAGCCATTGAGAAAAAGATTCTTCCTGAGGATGATCTAAACAAGGTGCTCGACCCCTGGTCAATGACTGAGCCTGGAGTCACAAAGTGGAGTGCAGGCGGATGAAAGGGAGTGAAACGGTATGGTTACAAACCGAGTGGTGTTCCTCCTTGACGTTGACAACACCCTTTTAGACAATGATCGTGTAATCGTTGACCTGATGCGCCATCTTGAGCGTGAGGTCGGGCACGAGCGTCAGCAGCGCTACTGGGCGATTTTCGAGGAACTTCGGGCTGAACTCGGCTACGCGGACTACCTCGGTGCGCTGCAGCGCTACCGCGTTGAGTACCCACGTGATCCGCATCTCCTCACAGTCTCGCACTTCCTGATTGACTATCCGTTTGCAAACCGTCTTTTCCCGAATTCACTCGACGTGTTGGATCGCCTCAGGCAATGGGGACCGACAGTTATCCTCTCGGATGGTGATGTGGTCTTCCAGCCGCGCAAGGTTGAGCGATCGGGTCTACAGGAAGCGGTTGACAAGAACGTCTTGATTTACATCCATAAGGAGCTTGAACTCGAGGATGTCGAGAGCCGTTATCCTGCCGAGCACTATGTGTTGGTAGACGACAAACTGCGCATATTGACGACAATAAAGGGTGTATGGGGGAGGCGTGTGACGACTGTCTTTCCGCGTCAGGGTCATTACGCGCACGACGCGGCGGTTCTTACAAAATATCCATCGGCGGACGTGAGCGTAGGGCGGATCGGAGAGTTATTGAACTACGACCTTCAATCTCTGCTCGCGGCAGGACGGAGCAGCTAACACATTATCGCATCAGTACACTGGAAGAAGTTTCATAAAAGGATTCTCGGACATGAATGTTTAACCATAATTTATGGTATATGGTAGAAAACAAAAAGATTCTATCTTTTCTTTGTGCCTTAGTGGTCTAATAAATCCAACTGAAAACCTTTATGGATACAGTGAGTGGTGAGAATATATCGGAAAATACGCTTGATTCTAAAAATCTTGCCCAGGTTTTTATATCTTTCGCCAGAGCATCCCGATAAATGCGGATATAACGCCGAGAGCATAGAAAATAAGGTACATAATAAATGCGGGTGCTTCAATCCTTTTGAAAGGGAACTTAACCGGTACGGGATCAGAGTTTAGTGTAAGCACGATTACAATTAAGAAAGCTGCAATCAAAACAGCAATCGTCTTCGGTTTTTTCATGTTCTTCCTCTGCTATGAGGCTATTTTATCTGCCATCTGCCTTATGTGTCTTTCGACATCGGCAAGATAATCGAGAATGGCAAGGTAGGCTGAAGATGCCTTAGACATACACGTGCCCTGAATCAAGCGCTCCTGGTGGGCAAGTGCATATTCGCCGATCATCTCATGAAATTTTTCTCCCTCTTCTTTGACGTATCTTATGAGCACTTTATTCTTCGTTTTTATGGCATCTCGAATACATTCAAGAAGCTCAATGGCTTTATTAAAGAGGGCGTTGATCTCCTTTATCGCTCTTTCGCTAAAGAGCGTTCCCTCGTGCGTCATCGCCCTTATGCATCTTATAAGAAGTTCAACGTTGTCTCCGATTCTCTCAAGATGTCGGGGGAGAAAACTCAATCCTTTAATTGGTTCTTCTCTTCCCGATAATCTGGTCATAATCAGGTGGGTCAGTTCCTTTTCTTTTTGGTGGATTTCTCGTCCGATTTTCTCCGCCTGGTTGAGCTTTTCCCTATTGTGCCTTCGAAATCCCTCCCATGTTGCCTCAAGCATTTCCTTTGTCCAATCGCACATAATTCTTATTTCTTCTTCTAAGTTTTTTGAGGTTTCTACTGCCTCTCTAGCCATTTGATTTCCTCCTTTTAATGAGGAAAATTAAACTGCTCTTGTTTAGGATTATATCACCAAGCGGGCGCGGATGTAAATTAGCTCTTTTGGGGAGTTGGAAGGGGGAGTTTTGGTACAAATCTCTTTACTCTTTTTTATAATGTTGTATTTTTTATTTGAATGCACTATCACGATCAGGATAAAGGCACGTTTCCGAGAAGAGAATTAAGAGAAAAAAAGGCTCTTACATTCGTGCTTTGTCTTAGCGCAGGCTTTATGATTGTGGAGGCTGCGGCTGGGTTTTTTACCGGAAGCCTTGCACTGCTTTCGGATGCCGCGCACATGCTTATGGACATCGTTGCCATCTCGCTTGCTCTTTTTGCAATCTGGTTTTCTCTAAGGCCGCCGACTTCTCGAAAAACGTTTGGGTTTTATAGGGCTGAGATACTTGCCGCTTTTTTGAATAGTCTGATCCTCTTTGTCCTTTCTATTGGAATATTCATAGAAGCGTACAATAGGTTGAGAGTTCCCAACGAGAATATAAAAAGCCTTGAAATGAGCGTAGTTGCTCTCATTGGACTCGGTGTCAATTTTCTTGGAGTTTACATTCTATCAAGTGTCAAAAGCGATAAATTAAATATTCATGGAGCGGTCCTTCACGTCATAAGCGATGCCATCGGTTCAGTCGGTGCTCTCGTTGCGGGTTTAATAATGTTAACAACCGGGTGGCATTACGCCGACCCCATTGCAAGCATCTTGATTGCCGTTCTTATACTCAGGGGCGCATGGAAACTGCTTAGTGAATCCGCCCATATTCTCCTTGAGGGGACTCCGAAGGGAATAGATTTAAAATCTCTCGAAGATGCCATCGGCTCTCATAACGGGGTTCTCGGTGTGCATGACCTTCATGCCTGGACTCTTACTCAGGGGTTTGAAGCGCTGAGCGCGCATCTAGTCGTTGAAGATATAAAAATGAGCGAAGAGCTTATTGAAGAGATAAAAAACCACCTACACGACGAGTTTCAAGTCACACATGTAACCCTTCAGGTTGAGACCAGAAAATGCGAGCCTGGGGATATAAGCTGTTATGAAACGGAAGTGCGGTCTCTTTGAAATTTTAAGTCCCGACTAGGATTCGTATTTTTGAAGCAGCCCTTTTGCGTATTTTTTCATATCCTCAGCTATGTTTTTAAGCTCCGGCTTGGATTGTATATATTTCTCTAAGGCCTCAAGGGTGTCCATGGTTTTTGGAAACTCCGTCCTCCCGGCTATCTTATTTTGCTTCTCAAACGTTTTTTCTATCTTTACTGAATAAGCCTGGCTCAGGGCTTCTCTAACCCTTTTTTCATCAATTTCATCTTCAGGTTTTGACACCTTATATCTCACCCTTACGACTGCATCCCGGACGTCTTCTTTTTTAATCTCGTTTAAAATTGCCTCGCTTATATCTCCATTTCTTTCCGCTGGCTCTATCGTAAGAAACCTTCTTGCCGGCGTTTCTCTAAATTCAAACTGGCACTCCCATCCCTCATTGCCTTTAAATAATTCACCTATAACGAACCCCTTTTTTTCCTTTTCTTCTGTAAAATCAATACGCTCTATACTTCCCGAATAGACAATCGGGGGTCTGTAGCCTTCATTTAGATCCTGAAACTTGTGGACGTGGCCAAGGGCTACGTAGCTGAATGCCGGATTTGCAAGCTCACTCCTTGGAACCGTAGGCTCTAAGCTAAGTAGCGTTGTCATCTCGGTTCCTGAGAGCTTTGCGTCTCTTAGGGCAACATGACCAAGGAATATAGCGGGAGATGAACTAACCACTCTCTCTGCCAGACCCCTAATTATGCCAATTAGCCTCTTTTCTATCTCTAGTTGAAGGGCTTCGGGAGAGAGGGATTTGTACTCTTCCTTTGTGAGTAGGACGCTTCTGCCTATCCAGGGAAGACATGCAACCTGAACGGGGCCCCTTTTGGTTAGCACCGGAAAAATGTCGGGCTTTCTTGAGATGAGAACTCCACTCAGATTGAGCGCGGGAAATATTTCGACCGCGGCGGCTCTTCCAAAGCTTGAGGGATAATCATGATTGCCAAGTGCTATTACGACCTTTGATTGTCCCTTTTCAACGAGGGTTGCTATCCGCTTTGCAAACTCTGTTTCTTCTGTGGGGTGGGGGTTTTCTCTATGAAAAACGTCTCCGGCAATGAGGACTAAATCTACCGACTCGCGGACAGCGGTATTAAAGACTGAATCTAAAGAACGGAGCACGTCTTCAAGCCTTGTGTTTCTCCCCGTTGCTGAACTGGTCTTTCCGTGTGTCTCAACTCCGATATGTATGTCGGAGAGGTGGATGAATTTAATTGCAGTTTTCACTTGTTATTATATTGATTTCCTCCCACCTTGAGGGGAGAAACGAGGTGAGATTTTAATTTTTACTCCGTTCCCAAAATCTCTGACGTCCTTTTTGCCCCTGCTCCGAAATCGAATTTGTATCCAAGGTCTCTGAGGACGCATTCGATGGCGGATATAACGGCTATAATATCGGCTCTATCAATGAACCCCATGTGAGAGATTCTAAAGATTTTTCCCTTTGCCTGATCCTGGCCTCCGGCAACGGTCATTCCGAATCTGTCTCTGAGTCCGCTTATGATCTTTCCTGCGTTTATCTCCGTAGGTGCGACTGCCGCGGTAAGAGCGGTGCTTGGAGAATGTTTGGCGTAGAGACCAAGCCCCATTGCTTTTATCCCTTCTCTTGTTCCCTGAGCGAGCCTCGCATGGCGCATATATATTTTTTCAAGCCCTTCGTTCTTGAGATTTCTGAGAACTGCGGCAAGCCCTATAACCAGGGTTACGGCAGGAGTCCACGGGACGGTATTGTCTTTTGCGTCTTTAAGGTACCTTTTGAAATCAAAATAGAACTTTGGAAGGTTCGATTTTTCTCTGAATTTCCATGCCTTCTCGCTCATTGCGGCAAACGCAAGCCCCGGAGGAAGCATAAACGCCTTTTGAGAGCCTGCGACGAGAACATCGATGCCCCATTCATCAAAAGGTAAGGGAAATACGCCGACTGCCGTGATTCCATCAACAATGAGGACAACGTCGTCTCTTTGTCTTGTAATCTCGGCGATCTCTTTTGTCGGATGCATGACTCCGGTCGACGTTTCGCTTGCCTGCATAAGAACAGCACGGATTGAGCGATCCTTTCCGAGCGCGTCTTTAATCTGCTGGGGATCAACTGCTTCGCCCCACTCGACTTTTATTTCATGCACGTCAACGCCAAAGGCCTGACAGATTTTTCCCCACCTCTCGCCGAACTTTCCCCCGTTTACGACAATCGCCTCATCCCCGCGGGAAAGCGTATTTGCCACCGCTCCTTCCATTGCTCCCGTACCTGAAGAGGCAAGGACAAAGACCTCTTCTTTCGTCTGGAATATGTATTTGAGTCCTTCTCTTACCTCGGCAAATAATTTCTCAAACTCGACGGTTCTATGATGGATTATCGGTCTTGCCATCTCAAGGAGTATCTCCTCGGGAACTGGAACAGGACCGGGTGTAAAGAGATACTTTTTCACTTTAGAATTCTCCCCTTGTTGATTAATTTAGAAAAATCTACCTTAAATTAGGGATAATTCAACCAGCCGAACTTAACATCACTTATTCTGGCCCTCATCGCCAATTGAAGGCTCGTCGCTCAGTTCGTCAATGTCGTCGGGGTGGGGAGGGAAAAGCTCCTTTAGCTTTTCTCCGATTAGCTCGACGCCCAGACAAATTCCCCGACAAAATTGACCGCGCGCGAGTTCTCCCTTTGTTTGCTCTTTAACGTGATGCCAGAACTCGGGAGAGACTTTGCTATTGATTCCGCTATCTCCTATAACCGCCAGCTTTCTATCGTTGACGGCGACATAGATTAAAACCCCATTCTTTTCCTCAGTATTTGTCATTCCAAGTTTCTCGAAGACCTCTTTTGCTCTTTTTAAAGGCTCGGCTTGGCAACTATATTCTATGTGCACGCGGATTTCGCCTGAGCTTTTACTTTCGGCATTCTTTATAGCCTGTACGATCTGTTCTTTTTTTCCATCGCTAAGAAGCTTGTCGAGTTTATGGGCAAAAAGTCCTTTCTTAGCCATTACATACCAAGCTTCTTTTTTTTCCATAACGATTTCTCCTTCACCATCCCCCGCTTGCACCGCCACCGCCGAAGTCCCCTCCGCCTCCCGAAAAGCCTCCGCCGGAGCTTCCTCCGCCCCGTGAGCCTCCGCCATAATCCCATCCTCCTCCTGGAAATCTCCTGCCATAATTCCATCCGTTTGATCCAAATGTGTAGTAACGGTGGCGTCTTTCTCCCCAGATAATAAAAATGAGTGTGAAGATTATTATGCCCCAGAAGATAATATCAGATTGACCAATTGACCTGTTGCCTGCATTTGGCTCAGCTTTGTACTCGCCCCTTGTCGCCTCAATTATCTTTTGAATCCCGGCTTCAATACCGCCGTAATAATCTCCCTGGCGGAAGCGCGGGGCAATATCGTTTCTAATAATGCTGCTTGATATGGCATCTGTCAGCGCGCCTTCGAGGCCGTATCCTACTTCTATGCGCAATTTGCGGTCATCCAGGAAAGCGAGCAAAATCACCCCGTTATCCTTTCGCGTGCCGATTTTCCAACTCTCGGCAAGGCGTATGGAAAAATCCTCCAGGCTTTCTCCTTCGAGGCTTTTAAAAATTGCAACCGCTATCTGATTTGTCGTTTCCTCTTCATACCTCTGAAGCTGGGCATTGAGTTGTGCAATCTGATCGTTTGTGAGGAGACCAGCATAATCGCTTACTCTTCCTTTTGGTTTTTCTGGAATTTGAAGGGGAAAAGCCGTCTGTGCTGCTAAGAGTAGGCCTATTAGAAAGGTGAAGAGGAGTATGCGCTTTGACATCATTTGCTATAGCCTTGATAATTGTAACTCATTGGTCACGAATGGGCACAAATGATAGTCAGGATACAGGAACTAGGAGTCAGAAGTATTCCCCTACATTCTGTATTCTGTCTCCTGTATTCTTCTTTGCACCTCCATTCGTGTCTGTATTCATTGGAATTTAACACGGGGAGCTGTTTGAGCCTCCGGTTGACCCTCGAAATAGGGTCGCGGACTAAAGCCGAAAAATCCTGCAACTATACTATTTGGAAACGTTCTAAGTAGGGTATTATAGGCCTGAGCGGCTTCATTAAATCGGCGCCTCTCGACTGCGATGCGGTTTTCCGTTCCCTCAAGCTGACTTTGGAGCTGGAGGAAGTTTTCATTTGCCTTGAGCTGCGGATAGTTTTCAGCCACGGCCAGCAATCGGCTGAGCGCACTTCCTAGTTGGGTTTGTGCCTGCTGGAATTGCTTGAACTTTTCTGGATCGTTCAAAACATCCCCTGAGACCTGAATCTGGCCGACCTTTGCCCGCGCCTCTGTAACGGCTGTGAAGGTTTCGCGTTCATGTGTTGCGTAGCCCCTTACTGTTTCAGCCAGATTTGGCACAAGGTCATAGCGTCTCTGATAGACATTTTGTACCTGAGCCCATGTCTGATTGACATTTTCCTGGCTGGCAACGAGTTTGTTTCTAACGCCCACCATCCATCCTCCCAGGACCAAAACGATTACAACCAAGATGCCCAAAGCTATAAGTACGCCTTTCATAAACTTCCTCCTGCCTTTGAACTGGTTTAATTCTAAAGTAGCTACTTGTATTACCTTTGTCAATTTGTGAACAAACTCTGTATTCAATTTTGAGGGTTTAACACGTAAAAACTCAGATAAACTAGAATAAAGAAATAGCCTGATTTTACAGGGGTTTTCTCACTTTCTATGTTCATAGTATTTATATACGTTGATATGTGTTAATGCTAAATTATACTAAGGGGAGCTACCAAAATCGCCACCACTTTTCATTGGTAGCAAAAACAAAATAGGCCAGGTTGATTGTGAGAGGTCGCCCGGCCTAAGGAAAATCGGCTATGAAGGATAATTCTTCCCGAAAGAAAATCAATCCTGCAAATCCCGATTCAAAGATACAAGAGTCAATCAAACAAACAAGAGACATCGAGTCATCCCCTATATACCTAATGCTCGTGAAATATTTTGAAAGAAAAAGAGAAATTTTATCAAATCCGGTAATAAGTCCATTTTAACATCTTGCAGATGTGGTCAATCCTTTTGTAGGTACCAGTGCGGTAGAAGCACTTATTGATGAGAAAGTCCAAGAACTCCCCCCTCATTTACTCGCCTACTTCGACCCATTAAGGCCTATAGTCTTTTCAAGGCTTGTAGATAAAGTTTATGAATTTGCTCTTCTCTGTGTGGACCCGGAAATTTGGAAGATAGGAACGAAAGAAGAAATCAAAGAAGGTCTAAAAACAATAAAGAGTAAAATCGAAGAAATAAACACTCTTCTTAGACACCTTGTGGCCAAAGATGCAACGAAGAAGAAAAAGGTCGGATCCTTAAGAGTTTTCGAACTATTCCCTAGTTATTTAGTGGCAGTAGTGGACAAAAGCTATAGGCCAATACTAAGACCCTATCTCGCCCCTTCCTATAAGGGTAAGAGGAATAAGATGGAAGATATAATTGAATTCTGGGAAGCAGAAATTCAAAAACCCTTTCCTAAAAGGATATACATAGACGATAGGACAGAGACTACTATAGTACTTAGCATACTGGCCCATCAGTCTTTCTGTCCTTATTCACAACTTAGTGGGCTTTATTACAAAGCCAAGAAGCAAATTAACGCCTCCCAACCTACTTAAAATACTTTGTACTAGATAAAAGGCTAAAAAGCCCTTCAATCTAGTACAATCAATCATCTTTCTATGTGTTTATCCTAAATCTATGATAATTGAAAGAATGGATATTTATAAAAGGTCTGTACAGACCACGATAACTTTTCCTTTGGGTCTCTATATTCGGTTGATAGAGAAAGCTAAAAAAGAAAAGGTTTCCCTGTCTGAAATTGTACGCAAGGCTGTATTTAGAGAATTTGAAAAGGATGAAAAGAAGTCAACAAAATCCTTATAGAGGTAAAGGCATGAATATCAATGGAGAAAAAGAGTTTGTGAGCCTAGAAACGCTATGCGAAAAGTTTTTTGATGGGTCATTAAGTACAGTGAGAATTTATGCGTCTAAAGGCAAGCTCCCCGGCGTTGTAAAGTTTGGATCGAGGGTTTATGTCCATCTACCCACGTTTCGCGCAGAAATGCTTAAAAATGCGCGTAAATCAAAAAATGGAGAAGAGAATGGCAAATAAAAGCCGTTGCAGCGTGGCGAGCGCAGGCAACGGCGGGAGACAAACAGGATGTCAAAAATATTATCATACTCTAACCGGCAATTACAAGAACGAAAGTTAAAAATCGCTTCTACCCCTTCAGTAGACGATCTTAAGGTTTTTGAAAATGCCATCCACAACCTGGCCCGGACTGGAAACCGTGAGGCTGTGCGGAGGGCTTTACAGGATTATGTGGAGCTATGGAAGAACAAAGCAGAGAGGTCACTCATATGAGTCAGCCACAAAGAGATTTACCCGGCTATTCTAATTTTACCTTACTTCAAGCTAAAGACAGCGAAATTAATATCTTAGGTTCCATTATCCAGGACGGATCATTAATAGAACAGGCACCTTTATCTCCTAACGACTTCTATTCCACAGAACATCAGAGCATCTTCTCCACTATGAAAGATATGCAAAGGGACGGAGTACCGATAGATATTGTAACTCTGTCTAAGGAAATAAGGAGATCTGGAAAAGAAGATCTGATCGGTGGGTCTAGCTATTTAACATATTGTGAGAGATTAACTCTTTCAACAGCCAACTTTCCCTTTCACGTCAAAGCCGTTAAAGAAACCTCTATTAAAAGGGAGTTAGCCAAAAACTTATTCTCAATCTTTCAACATTCAATTAATGGTGGGTCTCTGGAAACCCTTCGGGCGGAGATTGGAAATCTGGTCCAATTAACTGAAGCGAACACCGAAAGGCCAGAGATGAAAAAAGAGGCTTACTACGGCCTAGCAGGTGAGATAGTTAACTTTATTTCTCCTCATTCTGAAGCTGATAGTGTGGCGCTCTTGGCGAATTTCCTAGCAGCCTTTGGAAATGTAATAGGAGATAAAGCACACTTTCGGGTAGAAGCTACAAAGCATTTTATGAGGCTTTTTTGTGTGCTGGTGGGTGATATCTCAAAAGGCCGGAAAGGCACCAGTTGGGATTATATAGAGAATCTCTTTAGTTTCCTTGAACCGGAATGGGTTAAGAACATACAGATGGGCCTATCTTCGGGTGAAGGGCTCATATGGGCCGTAAGAGATGAGATAAGGAAACGCCAACCTATTAGAGAAAAAGGAAGAGTTATTGATTATGAAGATGTAGTCGTTGATAAGGGTGTTGATGACAAACGACTAATGATTGTAGAGGGAGAATTTGCCTCTCCACTGAGAATAATGGAGAGAGACGGAAATATCTTGTCTCCTATAATTCGCTGTGGATGGGACAGTGGAGACCTACAGATATTAACCAAAAATTCACCGGCTAAGGCTACAGGTTCCCATATCTCGATCATAGGACACGTAACTAGGCAAGAGCTTTTAAGGTATCTCTCTACTACTGAAGCCGGTAACGGCTTTGGAAATAGGTTCTTATGGCTGTATGTGAAGCGTTCCAAATCTCTTCCCTTTGGCGGTGGGTTCCATAAAGAGAACCTTGAACCTATTATAAAGAGCCTTAAAACCGCTATAGATTTCGCAAAGAACACGGGGGAAATCACCTGGGCAGAAAAAACCAGACCACTATGGGAGGCTGTGTATCCCAAGCTATCCGAGGGCAAACCCGGACTGATCGGAGCATTGATAGCAAGGGCTGAAGCTTATGTTACTAGATTGGGTTGCACATATGCACTCTTGGACCTATCAATGGAGATAAGACCAGACCACCTAAAGGCAGCTCTCACGTTTTGGGAGTATGTGGAGGCTTCAGTCAAATACATATCTGGCAACTCCCCCGGTACCCCTCTTGTGAATGAACTACGAGACGCATTAAGGGAAAGACCAATGACAAGAACGGAAATCAACGACTATTTCAAGGGACATAAATTTAGCAGACAAATTAACGAAGCATTACGAACCTTAGCTGAGTCTGGAGAAGCACAAAACGACAGTATTAAGACCGGAGGCAGGGCTAAAGAAGTTTGGAGATTGCAAGATAATAGTAGTGCTGAAAAAGCGGAAAATGCTGAAAAAGGGTAACACTAAAAACTTATTCCGCTTATTCAGCTTTTTCAGCAAGGTATTCACAGGCCAACATGAGCTATCTTGAGATAGTAGACAGAGTTCTAGAAAAGCAGAAAGAGGAAAAGGCTAAGCCTCAGAAAATAGATATATCGCTACTCCGGCTATCCGAGTTAGCCAAGCGCAACATAGCTACAAAGATTTACTCCGAGGTTTTAGGCTGCCATATATGGCTCTGTGGTAATGAACAGATGGCAGCGCAGCTTAGCACAGTCTACACCGCAAATGAGATGAAGAGGCTTATGAGTTTAAACCCCGATCCTCAGGGCCTAAGAAATATCCACATTGCAAAGACCATATTCCCCGGCTCCAAGGTGGTAGATAGCAAGTTAAAAGAGACGAATGAAAGAAGCAGTGTAATCCAATGGTAGTAACACTGTGTGTCTCATTGTTTTTTGGCGTTCTACTGGTATTTATGAGACCACTTCAAGTCGGAAGATGCACAAAATGACTGAACGTCAGCTAACCAAACTCATTATGGATTATCTGGCCTGGATCTCTAACTCTACCTTCAAGAAGATCAGGGGATCCATGGGTATAGGTGGCATCTTAGACATCATAGGATGTTGGCAGGGTAGATACGCGGAGCTAGAGGTAAAGACTGAGAGGGGTAGACTTACACCTGAGCAAAAGGCCAGGATTGAGGAGATAAGGAAGGCCGGGGGTATAGCTGAGGTAGTACGGTCTTTAGAAGAGGTCCACTCAATCTTTAATAAAGATGGCAGGATTACGATTGATTTCTAATGGGTAAAAAGTGGCATAGATAATTTTTACTGGGTAAGTCATGAAAAGATGGTTTATTTCCAGTTTGCAAGTTATGTCTCAAAAGGTTTTATAGTGATTTTATAAAGGGCAAGGTTGCTCTAAGAAGGTGTAGAAAGAGTTTCCATTAAAACTACAGCCTAGCAGTGGTATCGATGAGACTGAGATTAGGGAACAGCTAAAAATCCAAGCTCTGCTCTACCAACAAAAGAGCCTACTATCTCACCAGATGGGTTTATTCCATGTGCGTCTAGTGTGTGGAATGAATCCGGAACATCAATTGTAGTAAAACTACCGTTTTTATTACGCAAGAATCCATGAAATACTCCACTAGAATCTTGAAATCCTCCTACTATCTGACCGGATGGGTTTATTCCGAGGGCTTCTGTGAAGGCTGAGCCTGGCGGATCAATTGTAGTAAAGTTGCCATTTTCATCACGCAAGAATCCATGAAATAAGAACCCATGCTGACCACTAAAAGCTTCAAACGAGCCCACTATCTGACCAGATGGGTTTATTCCGAAGGTGGTTGTTATAGTAGAGCCTGGGACATCAATTGTAGTAAAACTACCGTTTTTATTGCGCAAGAATCCATGAAATTTTCCACTAGAATCTTCAAATGAACCTACTATCTGACCGGATGGGTTTATTCCGAAAGCTTGTGTTACTATTGAGCCTGGAACCTCAATTGTAGTGAATGTGAAGGCGTGGACTATCGGACTGACACTTAATACTAAGCTAAGCGTGATTAAGTAAAACGTTATATGTCTTTTCATCTCGCGTTCCCCCTTTTTTCCCTTTGCTGATTTACTTATATAACTTGTGTAGTATCTACGTTGCTATTGCTTTAAGAGTGCTACTTCAGGATTGTCTCACAATTATCAAATATGCGTCAAGGTTTAATTTGCCTATCATACTTTAGTTATATTCTCGATAAGGCAGATATTACGAGTTAGAAGTTAAGATGGACAGGGGCCAGGTTACATCTGAGAAAAGGTCCGGATTGAGCAAATTAGTGCAGCCGAGGGTATAGCTTAGGTTGTAACGGACATGAGAGACGTACACAGACTGTTTGGGAACAGCAGAATAGAAATATCCGCTTGATTTGTTGATTCTAGACTATCCCCAAGTCTCAAAAGGCATATTTTTGGATAATCTGAAAGCAAAGATTTGAGGATACCCACTAATAATAGCAAAAATTCCGTATTGATGTCCCATGCCTTGAATCTGTATAATAGTCCCATGAGTACCATTGATAGAATGCTAGGAAAACCTCAGGCAAGACTAGAGCTTAGGTTGCAACCCAAGTTAATGCAGTTGCTAAAAGAGGAATCCCTTAAAGAAGGCAAAAGTGTAAATGGAATTATCCGGGAATCTCTCATTGACAGATACATTAAAGAGATAGTTGCCGACCTGAAAAGGGAGATAAAGAGCTACTACAAAAACCACACTGTAAAAAAAATTTCCCCTACTCGGGACAAAGACTTGAGTGCCACGTGATTCTTAGGCTTGTGTCCCATCGCCTTTCCAGAAATCAAAAATCAATGACGCACACCCTGTCAACAGCACCGAGTTGATCGAGAAGTCCAGTCGGTACATGTGCCCCTTCACGTGGTAAAAGAAGTTTGATTAAGATCATTACACAATAGGACTCATAAACGGCCTAAATGGTAAAAACAAGAACCATCATTAGCATCTGTTTAATACTATTAATCTTTGGAACGTTAGGATATTTTTTGTACTTCGTTATACAACAGAAGAAAATAAATAAGAATTTTGCTCTTGATCTGGATAGCATTAAGCAAGGGAATGAACTCTTAAAGGAACTTATTAAGTTAGACGAAAAAATTTCAGAAAGTCAGTATAACACCATTAAACATGAACATGAATCTATTGTTATCGACACCTCGACAAAAGAGTATCAAAGAGTTGATACATCTACGGGGATTTTTCTAATTTCGTTTGAAGATGCAAGACCCTGTTTGGATGGGTATAAGTTAATTCTCAATATTGGAAACCCTTCTTTGGTTATATATAAAGGATTTACCTTAACAGTAAAATGGGGTAAAAAGTTTAATGATAAGTTACCGCGACAGGGTAAGGAATATGATGAATGGGAGAAGTCTTTGCAAGAGAAAGAGATGTCATTTACTGAGGAACTAAAACCTGGATATTGGAACAGGATTGAATTAATCATATCCCCAGCGAAACTTGAACAACTTGGTTACTTAGAGCTATCGATGGATACAAATAGTCTTAGCCTCCTCAAGGGAGACCATTAACCATTAAATGTAAATTCAATAGTTCTTATTGTAGATTCTCTACACTACTGGCGTCAATGGCATTGTAGTAACGGTATGTTATTATCCCAACCCGTTTCACAACATCATATTTACCTGTTACTTTAACCTTATCTCCTTCTTTGATTTGAAGACTACCTAAAGAATGCACTGTTAGAGACTGCAAATATTCATCATTAACTGAGAAGGTAGTATATGGATCTCCCTTTTTGGAAGTTTTAAATTCAAGCTCTGAGACTGAACCTTCTACACAGACCTCTTTACCCTCAAATTCACTAGCGTTAGCATTAATTGATGAGACTGTTGTATTCTCACAAGCAATAGAAATGGAAGTGAGAAGGATCAGAATAGACAAGGCTAAGAAAGTTTTTCTCATGATGCACCTCATGGGCTTTTCCAAGAAGCATAAATACTGGCTTGAAGTGCTATTATAACCATTTTTGAGATGACTTCTAGGCTTCTCGAAGTCTGCTCCAACGACTTCTTAGGTCCATCTTCCTGAAGAAGCCTCAAATTTTGGGCAGATCTGCCATAGTAATTCGCTTTAGAGGGGCACTGGGATAATAATCGCGCTCTCCTACACGACGTATCATAGCTTTTACAGCCTCTTCCAACCAACTCCTTTCATTTGAGCTTAAGGGAATATATACACCGTTCTTAGGAGGTTTACGAGCCTCCATCCTATCTCCCTTCTTTGAGGACAATTCACCGAGTTTACTAAGAACATCCATATCAATGTGGTAAAGCGGTGAGGCGTTCTTTCGTCCTCTGCTGCTCGCTTCAAGTACCCTAAGACACATATATGCCATTTCGGTTAAAATATCGCGTTTCTGGAGATATGCATTATACCTCAAGTACATAGTTTCCACATCGGGCGATGCTTTAAATCTGCTTGGAAGACTCGGGAACTTGCCGCGTGAGACATGCGCACTCAGTGAAAAATTTGTTTCAATGTTTATTGATAATTTTCCCATCACCGTTTTTCCATCATTGGGAACGGGGTTCCTGTCTATGACTTCTGCCCGTTCGAACTGAAATTGCAATTCATCAGGTCTTCGCTCTAGTCCAATCAAAATTGCCCATCTTTTAAGGTAGTCTTCAGCAACGGTACGGGCCTCCATTTCAGATGCCAAGTGTTCCTTCATTTCGAAGGTTACTCCCTCGGCAACCACTGTAACTCGAAATTGATCTGTTTCATCAGTAATACCTGGAGCTTTGTTATAATCCACTGATTCGTCTATCACCATTTTATAATAAAGTCTCTTGACATGGGGATCGTTCATTTCAACTCCTTCGTTGTAGCATCTAATTACTCTCTATAGGATCTTATAGGGAAATCCTTCAGATGATACCTGAAAGCTGTTAAGTTAACTAAGGTCTTACGATAAATAGCTGATATACTGCCTGATATTTAAAAAAGGGGGGAGGATGCACACCCAACAATAATGGCTAAATGACACCCCTACTGGAGAAACCCCCTCCCGGGTATCCCCTGGATTATAAGGCCGATGACGATCAGAGTGACTTTCTGTAAGGTTTAATTGAAAAACTGTATCGTTTAAAATCTTGAAGGTCTATTAAGACTTTCACACCTATCCCGCCTTGTTGTGTTTTGAATTTCTTTTTGATGGCCCATTTCATCACTGTTCTTGGTGAGTAGCCGAATCTTTGCGCGATTTGCTTGCATGTAAGCCATTCAGTCATTAATCTCACTACCTATACACCGAAATTTCATTGCATCCATCGGGGGTAATTCTGACCTCATTATCCGTTTCTCCGTATTCTATCCAGCTCCTATATACTGCAAAACTCAGGGCGGAATCGAAAAGGGAGCGCTGAATGTAAGCCGGTGCTTCGTTATTCAATTCTACAAAAAGTAAGTCTAGCCTAGGAGATATCATCCGATAACCCACAGATAGATCATATAATTTTTGCAGGATCATAGCGGCTACGGTCTTAACTTCATTAGCCAGATGCATTAAATTCTCCCTTAAAAGGACGAGGGCCTGAAAAGTGGCATGTTCACGCTCTCGCCAGTTGGATGGTGGTTTACATTCGTAGCGCAAGATATATGCCAGCGAAATGTCCTTTATTTTCAGGTACTTTCAGGCGTTGGATTTTAGAGTGAGTGTAAGATGTCTTATACCATT
>JBLNAE010000129.1:0-4264 GCA_050259195.1 Ignavibacteriales bacterium | reverse complement strand
TTGAAAATTCATTACTACCGTGATGTACACGAAAATGCTTATTATAGCCTACCTCGACAAGACCATCGTATCCGCGCCATTTATCTGAATAGATGATTGTCGAATAGTCAATTTTACCCCTTATTATTGGCTGCAAAATAGCTTTCTTGCAATTTGGAACTATTTCTGTGTACACACGTCCATTTCGTTTGAATATCCCAAATACCGGTTGTTTCATGGTTCCTCTGCCACGTTTGAGCTTGCCATGAAATCCTCTTATGCGTCTTGCTCCAAAATAGCTTTCATCAACTTCGGCTTCGTCACAAATCTTTTTAAATTCTTTTATCTGATGAGCATAAATCGCTGTACGAAATTTCAAGTACCAATGGTTTATCGTATTGCGATTTATTCCCAGCAGTAATGCAGTCTTGGCAGCCTCAATATCAACACAAAAATGCTTAATAATTTTTTTCAACGTAAAAGTCGATATCTTCCTAGAGGGTGTTATGAACTTCCCTACAAAAAAGATAAGTATTTAGGATAGCTTGCTATCTTTACCGCTTGGTACGGGACTCCGAACGCTTGCCGAGATGTTAGGGAGTCAGTATTTCCTTGTGTTTTCCGTTCTCACACTCTGACACTTTGCAAATATTATAGTCCAAAGTTCATAACACCCTCTATAATTATTCATGTTTCTAGACTATCAAACAAGATTTGCTAGTCTAGAGCCCAAAAGAATATGCCATTGAATTTCTTTTATTTAATGGGGATTGAATTTAAAAGAGGTGTCTGATGTCTTAAATTTCGACATATATGTTCTCTAAAGAGGAATATTCCTCTATACAATTCTTATATATTTCAGCGACTTATGTATATTGAATCTAGTGGTATATAGCTTGCCTACATGCACTCAAATAGGAAAAGGGAAAACTCTCTATCTAAAAGGGGATGGAAAATTCAATGAGTCAAAATTTAGAAAAATTTATCAATGTGCCTTCTCAGAATAATCAGAATGAACTAAGTGCCGACCATTTAGCCAAAATAACAGAACTAGAACTTCTTTACAATAGTGCCCCTGTCGGGCTGTGCCTGGTGGACAAAGACCTCCGTTTTATCCGCATTAATGAAATGTTGGCGGCTATCAATGGAAAGTCTGTAGACGAGCATATAGGTCGCTCAATCTATGAGATAATTCCCGATATCGCACAAAAGGTAGGACCGGTCTGCAAGAAGGTGATCGAAACAGGCCAACCAGCACTCGATATAGAAGTTCATGGCATGGCACCAACAGAGCCAGATAAGGAGAAGTACTGGCTTGCAAGCTATTATCCGCTCAAGAACGATAATGGTTCGGTTTGGGGGGTGAGCACAGTTGTGCAGGATATAACCGATCGCAAGCTTATGCTAGAGTTTCAAAAAGAGCGTATCAGGTTCGAAGCCTTTCTTGCTGACCTTTCTTCAAAGTTTGTAAATGTAGCTACGCAAGAGCTGGACGATGTATTGAATCAATCTCTCAAAGATCTTATTGAATTTTTAGGCTTTGATCGTAGCAGTATCGCGCTTTTCTCAGAAGATATGAAAAAGATCTATTTCACCTACTCTTATGCCCTACCGGGTATTGCTCCTGTTCCCAAAGAAGATTTTGCTCCTCAATTCCCTTGGTATACGGATAGGGTCCGAAAAGGGGAAATCATTGGATATTCAAACTTGCCACACGGTCTGCCAGACGAAGCAGTTGCCGAGAAAGAATACTGTATTAAAGAAGGGTTTAAATCCCACCTAGCTATTCCGCTACAAATGAACGGGAAAATTTTAGGTATGATTGGATTTGGGTCTTTTGGCTCTGAGGTAAAGTGGCCCGATGAAATTATTCAAAGATTAAAAATTGTAGGCGAGATTTTTGCAAATGCATTAGCACGAAAGCGCGCGGATCTTGAGCTTAAGAAGGCGTTTTCCGAGATAAAATCTTTGAAAGATCAACTCCAAAAGGAGAACTTCTATCTCCAACAGGAAATCCAGTTAGAGTGCCACTATGATGAAATTGTTGGTCAGAGTGATGCCGTGAAAACCTTTTTAAGTCAGGCTGAGCAAGTAGCAAAGACTGACTCTACGGTTCTGATAATAGGAGAGACCGGCACCGGAAAGGAGTTATTAGCCCGTGCGATTCATAACCAGAGCAGGCGTAAGGGACGGGCAATGGTCAAGGTAAACTGTGCAGCTCTACCATCAACATTGATTGAAAGTGAATTGTTTGGCCGGGAGAAAGGGGCTTACACCGGTGCTTTGACGAAGCAAATCGGTCGCTTTGAAGTGGCCAACGGCTCTACGATTTTTTTGGATGAGATCAGTGAACTGTCCTTGGAACTGCAGGCAAAGCTACTCCGAGTGTTGCAGGAAGGACAATTTGAACGGTTGGGGAGCACAGGAACGCTCAAAATTGACGTTCGAGTAATCACCGCAACCAATCTGGATCTTGAAAAGGCGGTTAGTGAAGGGAAATTCCGTGAGGACCTTTATTACCGTTTGAACGTATTCCCTATTAACATTCCTCCCCTTCGTGAGCGTCTAGAGGATATTCCCGCACTCGTTTGGACTTTCGTCAAAGAATTTGGAGAGAAGATGGGCAAAAAAATAGAAAGTATTCCCAGGGTATGTATGGAAAATTTGCAAAGTTATAGCTGGCCCGGGAATATAAGGGAATTGAGGAATGTGATAGAGCGCGCAATCATATTAACCAGTACTTCTTCCCTACAGATTGTAATTCCGCAATCTAAACCTCAAAGGACACCCGAAAGAATAACCCTCGAGGATTTGGAGAGAAGATATATAGTGGAGGTATTGGAGATGGCTGGCTGGCGGGTGAGAGGAACGAATGGTGCCGCAGAGATTCTTGGCCTTAAAGCAACCACCCTTGAGTCGAAAATGATGAAACTCGGCATCAAGAAAAAGAACTAACATCAATCGTCTGTAATCAAACCGCATTTGGCTTACATCAATTAGCCCTTTAACCGTTTGCGAACCGTATCTGAACCAATCCGTTCGTGCTTAGTAGTAAGCTTTTTGAACTATCGAAGCCCGAACCGCCGCTATTAATTTATGCTATAGAATAAGCCTCCGATATATCGGAGACTCTCCGAAATATCGGAGAATTTCACTAACCTTCTGATAAATCGGTCTACCTTTCCAAATTGTAAATATAATAATTTCGATGAGTTAGAATGCTTCTTAGCATGCCTCCCCATTTTGGCATAACTATTGCCACCTCTAATACCAGATGATTGGTGCTACATTAAGAATGATAGTACTTCCTGAAAAACGAGAAGAATTTTTAAGAAATATTAGGGGGATACTAGAGCCGACAAGGGTGGAGCCTGGTTGTAAGAGCTATCATTTTTACCAAGACATTGAAAACGAGAATGCGTTTATCCTCGTAGAGGAGTGGGAGGCTAAGGCAAGCCTCGATAGTCACATTCACAAAGACAGCTACAGAATTTTGCTTAATTTGATGGATCTTCTGAGCGAGCCGCCCCAGATTAGCTTCAACACAATTTCAACGACTCGAGGAATGGAATATATAGGGGAAGTGCTGGGCTTAGATAAGTCAGAGAAACTAAATCAAAATTAAGTGGTGGGGATAATAAGACACCGCTCTCTAGAATTGTCTCGATATAACCAAAACTTATCATCGATTGAGATGAAGAAAAAAATCATATTTCACCAAATCAAAGGAGGTAAAATAAAATGGAGGAAATAAACAGAACGTTCATTACCACGTTATGCGCAGTTTTATTGATTTGCATCTTGGGTCTGAATGGATCAGGCACGGCTCAGCCGGCGGCCCAGCAAAAGCCCAACATCTTGTTCATCATGGGTGACGACATCGGCTGGATGCAGCCGAGCATCTACCACCGCGGTCTGATGGTCGGGGAAACGCCCAACATAGACCGCATCGGGCGCGAGGGCGCAATCTTTATGGACTACGTCGCTATGCAGAGCTGCACGTCCGGGCGCAATGCCTTCTTCACTGGCATGTATCCACTGCGCACGGGCATGATCCCACCGCAACTGCCCGGCAGCCCGTCTTATTTGCGACCCGGCACCCCAGCACTCGCCAAGTTCCTGCTGGATCTCGGCTATACAACAGGCGAGTTCGGCAAGAACCACTTGGGCGACCACACCGCGTCCCTGCCAACGGCGCACGGCTTCCAGGAATACTGGGGCTACCTCTACCACCTCGATGCCATGCAGGGTGTGAGCTTTCCCGATATCAACAAGGCTCCGACCG
>JBLNAE010000128.1:0-9248 GCA_050259195.1 Ignavibacteriales bacterium | reverse complement strand
ACGAATGATACATTTGTATTAAACTCGGCTACAGTCCAGAGGTATTAGTTTTTTCGGGTAAAGAGCGCTCACAGCAAAAGAGAGAGCAGAAAAGAGGTCGAAGGGCAAATTTAAGGTTTGCCCTTTGTCTTGAATAGTTTTGTCAGGTTAGATTCGGTTTGATTAGCTATTGGGCAGGCTGGGGCCTGACCCTACAATTATTTTGTGTTCTTCGTTGGCTAAAGCGTTGCCATTATGGAACTCTCCTTCTCTAACTTACCAACCCACAAAATTGTGTTGTATAATGAAGAAAAAGGGATGGAGAGAAAAAAATGGCAAAAACCTTTGCAAACCCATTAGCTCTAAAAACGGACACGCAAATCAGAGCCGATAAGATTCTTGAAGGGATTGAAATACTGAGATTTCAAGGACTTGTTCCCGACTCGATAAAATTCAGCATGGTAGAGAAATGCCCTGAGTGTTCCCAAGAGGCCTGGGGGCTTTTTCTTACGGAAGAGGCGGGAACCAAATTAGAGGCGGAAGAGCCACTTGGAATCTGTCTTCAGTGTAGTGCCACTATATACGTTGATAAAGACGGAAATCCAAAATCGCACGTTCTGAGCAGCCAAGACCTTTTAAAGGGAATGGGAATTGGCAAGGGTAAATGATAAATGATATGTTGTGTCCTGCGTATTAAACTTAGCAAGGGCGCAATATGAATCGCGCCCCCCACAGGATCATTTTTGTCGCTTGCTTTGACTGCGGCAGGAACTGATTATTTCAAATGTCCATTTCCACCAGACCGCCAAAGACTCGATAAAATCAGTTCGCGAATGAATATGAGTTCCTTTGGCAATTTATCATACAGTTTTATAAACAGCTCCTCGTGGGAAAGGATTTCCTCCTTCCATACCTCACGATCTACATTCATCAGTTCTCTAAATTTTTCCCGACTAAATTCCAACCCGCACCAGTCAACATCCTCGTATCGTGGTATGCGTCCGATGGGATTTTCGACGCTGTAAGCACGACCATTGGCACGGTCAACAATCCATTTGAGCACGCGCATATTTTCCCTATATCCGGGCCAGATAAATTTCCCGTTCTCATCCTTGCGAAACCAGTTGACTCCAAAAATTGGCGGCGGAGTAGGAATTCTCTGCCCAAAATCCAGCCAGTAATTAAAATAGTCGGCCATGTGATAACCGCAAAAAGGCAACATCGCAAATGGGTCACGCCGGACTTCCCCAACCTTACCCGCAGCTGCGGCGGTTGTTTCCGAACCCATAGTGGCCGCAAGATACACCCCGTAATTCCAGTTTGGCGCCTGGTATACGAGAGGAACAACGCTGCTTCGCCTTCCGCCAAAAATAAAGGCTTTCACGGGTACCCCATCAGGATTTTCCCACTCCGGGTCAATAGATGGACATTGACTGACAGGAACAGTGAATCTAGCATTGGGATGAGCGGCAGCTCTTCCACACCCCGGCGTCCAGTGGTTGCCTTGCCAATCAATTAATTCAGATGGAGGCTCAGTCATGCCCTCCCACCACACATCGCCATCGGGCGTTAGAGCCACGTTCGTGAATATGGAATTTCGGCTTATAGCAGCCATGGCGTTTGGATTTGTTTTCTCTGATGTGCCGGGAGCAACGCCAAAAATTCCGGCCTCCGGATTAATCGCATAGAGCTTGCCATCTCTGCCCGGCTTAATCCAGGCAATGTCCTCTCCCACCGTGGTGACCTTCCATCCTTTGAATGCGTCAGGTGGAATAAGCATGGCAAGATTGGTCTTCCCGCACGCACTGGGAAATGCGGCGGTTATATAACTCTTCTCTCCCTGCGGCGATTCCACTCCTAAGATTAGCATGTGCTCGGCAAGCCAACCCTCTTTCCTGGCAATGACGGAGGCGATTCTCAACGCAAGACATTTCTTACCAAGTAGCGCGTTGCCACCATAGCCGCTCCCGTAAGACCAGATGGAATGCTCTTCCGGGAAATGGACGATGTACTTGGTTTCATTGCAGGGCCAAGGGACATCCTTCTGCCCCGGCCCAAGTGGCATGCCAACCGAGTGGAGGCAGGGTACGAATTCCCCTTCTCCAAGCACATCGAGCACGGCTCTTCCCATGCGGGTCATGGTTCTCATGCTCGCGACAACGTAAGGCGAATCGGTGAGCTGCACTCCGATATGAGCTATATGCGAGCCTAAGGGACCCATACTAAAGGAAATGACATACATCGTTCGGCCCCGCATAGAGTGATTAAAAAGATCCAGCAATATCTCTTTCATCTCGCCCGGGGCCGTCCAGTTATTTGTGGGGCCTGCATCGTTTTTATTGATGCTGCAGATGAAAGTGCGGCCTTCTACACGCGCCACGTCGCTGGGGTCAGAGCGCACCAGGTAGCTGTTAGGCCGCTTCTCTTCATTTAACTTGATGGCAGTGCCCGACCTTAGCATTATGTTGAACATATCGTCATATTCCTTTTGCGAACCGTCGCACCAGTGGACTTTGTCGGGTTTGCAAAGGGCGACCATTTCCTGAATCCAGCTCTGCAGCTTTTTATTTTTTACGTAGTTTGGAAAATCCATAATGCCTCCATTCCTCCTTTTTACCTTAGGGTTTATTGAAAGTTTGATTGCCCTCTTTTTCATATATATGGTTTATTTGAAGAGAGATGTATACGCCTAATTAAACACCGTAGTTCTATTTATTTAAATCTCCCCCAAATATAGGGTTACTGAGCTAAGGGGACGGCTCCCAATACCTCTATCCCTCCAGCCCGGAAAAGATTTGAACCCGCCCCCAGAACGGCCCCTCCTTTCAAGTAGGTTTTCTTGCTACGAGGAGGCACAAGCATGGGCAGAATCCCCGTCTCTCCGCTCACCTGAGTTCCATAAGTCCAAGAATAATAACGCACTCTCACCATAATATCTTTATATGCTATATCACTTGTGTTTTCAATCGTGACATGATGGATAATGGTCTCTCCGCCCCACGCTATATAAAAAGACCAATCTGTAATCTTAATATATGGCTCAGGATATAGAAGGGCAAGATTTCTCGCCTCTAGCTCTTCGGCTCTTCCAATCGCACAGAAGAAACTGAGAAGTGTCAAAGCCCTGATCCCTATGCGCATCTGGTTGCTTTCCTCGTTAAAGTTTACCTCAAAAGAAGCTAAGGTCGAGTCAACGATAAAATCATTGACCATTTTATGCTTATTAGCCGCATCGGATAAAGCTTTATGGTTCGGCTACAGTAGAATGGTAGGAATATATGCAAAACTCAGGGCTTTTTCTCCCACATTCTCTTTATTAACTCCTCGCGTTTTATTACCCCTCTTTCTTCAAGAAGGTCTACAAGGGTAAGTATTGTTCTTTTAATCTCCTCTTCCGTCATCAGGTCAACAGCCCTATTAAACGGCTCAACTTCAGTACTATAGTGACGCTCTAGAGCCATTTCAATATCCGATTCAAGAGCAAACGCAATCTGGATCGGGAGACCGGTAATAAACGAAACTATATCCGCAATTTCTAGATTAGTGGGATCGGAAGTCGCGATAATTAATGCCGTTCTTCCTAAATCACTCTCTAATCCCACGGGAATTACCTTGAGTTTATGAGCCGTTTCAGCAGGAATTAATTTAACAGCATCCATGTCAATCTCAGTCATCGAGAGGTTTAATATGGGTATCTCAAGCTGTCTTGCAAGAAACTCCTTGAGTTTAGGTTCAGAAATATAGCCAAGCCCAACTAAAATGTTCCCTACTCTTCCGCCAATTGACTTTTGACGCTCAAGAGCTTCCCATAGCTGGTCCTTTGTTACTATACCAGATTCTACCAGAAGCTCACCAAGAAGTTTTCTTTTAATCGGGCCCAGTACCTTTTCCAATGTTTTCCTCCTCTTCTAGAAGCGGTTCTTTTTTTTCCCTACTTTATCATCTAATTGTCCTTAAAGAATAGACCTTTTGTGTAATAATCACAATAATCCACAGAAAGTTAATGGTTGCAGGAACTCTGGAGTATTATGAAATTTGGGTGCAAAAGGTAGAGAAATCCTTTACTTACACGATTTTTGTGATTTTCAGCCGTTATCACGCAATGATCTAATGAATATCGGCAAACTTTAGTCTATTCTATATTAGCTACCTAATGACGGAGGAAAGCAAATGAGATTTTTTTCAATTGTAGCGCTCGTTATCTCTCTTGTTTCCCTTGGGCTTGCCTTCAATGGAGTGAAACGCTTAAACGATGTTAAAAAGGGTTTTCAAAGAACAAGGAGCGAGCTATCAGAGGTAAGGGATGAATTTACTGCGCATCAGCAGAGTCAGTGGCCTAAGTTCTACGAAGTAAACGGAAAGCTGCTTTTCAAACCGGGCGGAAACAGGCTCATTATAGACCACGAAGAAATTCCCAATGTGATGCCGGCAATGATTATGAGCTATGAGGTAGAAAACCCTAAGCAAATCGAGAGCCTGGAGCCGGGCGACAAGGTTCATTTCAGGATGAAAGAAACGGCGGATAAGCTCTTTATAATAAACATAGAAAAGGCGAAATAGCTGTAGAGATAACTGGCAAGTCACCTCTCAGGCTATAGAACTTCCTTTGGAGCGATTGCAGGTTTCGCAGAGAAGTTGAACGTTGCGTGCTGTATTACTACCTCCTCTAGAGACTGGTATAATATGGTCATACTCAAGTCTCTCTTGGCTTCCACACTTGACGCATTTCCCACCGCCCTTTGCCATACATACATCTTAACATCGTCAGGTATCGCCTCTCTCCTACTCCCATCTTCCTGCTCCATAGGAATGTCTGGAAATCCAAGCTTTGCTCTCAAGATTTTTTTGGTAAACTCAAGTCTCCTTTTTACTTCTTCAGTACGGGGAACCCATTTCCTATACACAGAACTCGATTCAAAGCTATCACCACCTACAAAGTCATCCGGTATCTTTCCAATAAACTCCTCCAGCCGTTTAATGTCTTCACCAGGTTTAAGGAGTTGTTTAGCCGCTTGTTCTACACCAGATTTTCCTTTGAGTACCCAATCGTCGTACTCTTTCTTTGACACGTTATATAAATTTTCAATTGTCTCATTGCCTACGGATACCAACGCTTTGATATTCTCCAATGGTAAGCTATTTAGAGCATCAGCAACCTTTTCTTCGTCAAATGTTTCATCCCACGCTGCGAATAATCTCTCACCGATTATCTCCGCGGCGAGCCTCGTTTCTATTGCCGGAATTGCATCACTTATCATTTGGATAATAATCTCGTGAAGAGAGACATTGAGTTTTATTCTGGTTTCCCCTCTGTTCAATTCTTCCGCGAATCGTTCAAACTCAGAAATACAACCAGAAAGGAAATTCGAAATCACTAAATTCATTTGTTCCTTGATGACAGCGATGAAAGCAAATTTCAAGGGTGGAACCTGGGAATGTAAATCCTCTAATAGACGTAATAAATCGCTGCAGCAGGAAGCCGTACCATCTGTTGCCCGTTTGATCATGACCGGCTCGCCGGACTTTTCTGGAGAGCCACAAGAAGTGCCCAACTCCGGGACTGTAACTAATAAGCGTTGGTTCACTGCTTGAATGGATTGTATTGTCGATTTAATCCAACTGATAAACTCGATCCCGCTCACGGATGTAGTTATATGAGATGTTCCCTTTTGTATGTCGTCGAATCTCAATCTGATTGGCGCTAACTTGGCTTTAAGTAGTTCTACAGCAAGAAGACGCTCCCAGCCTAATGGGCGTTCTTGAGCGATCTCGAGTGCACGCTTTGTTTCACTCTCGAATGCTTGCTCTAAATTCGTACTCTTCTTGTGCTCTTCCCCGGCTGCGGCTGATGCCATTTTCTCGGTCGTATAACCTTCATCTTCACAATAAAAATTCCCCTTGAACATCTACCAAGTTTTATCTTCCATTCTCATAACTGCTACAGGCGTATTTTCTTGATGTTGCAACAATTTCTTATAATCACTTTCACTTAGCATAGGTGCTTGAAAAAATCCACTCCGAAAGCTGTATGCAAATCCAGAATCATCGGCATTAAATCTAGCAAATCCGCAACTACTACCTTTTTTAAGCATAGTGACTTTAACTCATCATTACTTCTATTTCTTGTTTAACAAATATAAAACTGCGAATACAATTATCACACACTTCAAATGGAAAAATCAAGCACCTGAGGGAAGGTACAAATGTAGTAGTCCTCTTTTGAAAGTGGGTTAAGCTGATTAATCCTTTTGCTCTTGTAACTTCTCCTGCACCCACAAATTTAGAAGGGTTTCTGGTGACACACCTCTTTGTTTAGCTATTGAACGAATCTTCGCTGATAGAGAACTTTCCAGTGGATAGTAGGTTATCTCAGATTGGATATCCACTTCAAATTTAACTGGTCGAGTCTGCTGCCAGTATTCGGAAAGATCGTGGGTATCCCAGAACTCGCCGATTTCCTTATAGGAGTGCGCCTTTGAGACGGAACTTTTACTTCAACTAGTATAGTCAAACGTGTATAAGCGCAAATAAACGAGAATAAAGAAAACCCCTGTAAAATCAGGGGTTTTCTCACTTTCTACATTCATGTTTTTATATCCGTTGATATGTGTTTATGTTAAATTATAATGTGCGTGGCTACCAAAATCACTACCACTTTTTATTGGCAGCAAAAAAATAAAATAGGGCAAGTGACCTCTCACAATCAACCCGCCCCATGGAGTTTTAATCTTTGAATAAAATAAAACCCTCCAAGAAAAAAGTCAATTCTTCAGAAAGTCCTGCTATTTTGGAGAAAGATAATAGCATAAAAGGTGTTTATTCAGTCTTAGTTCGTAAACGCGCGGAGATAATCTTTACAAGTTGCGAGAAAGAAGAGGAGGAAATAGTGGGCAAATGGGCAGACGAATCGGTAGCCGAAACTCTGGGGAATGAGTATATTGAAATTGCCTCTGGAGTACCCAAAAGAATTGTACTTAGCAAGACAAGCCCTTTGCGAAGAGGATGGGACTATCTGTGCAAAATGGCTGAAGTGGGATTAAAAATTAAAGAGCTTTTCGAGACAGATGACTCAAATTTGGCGGCGGAGATAATAAGGCAGCTGCCCGAATTCATCTTTGATGACGGTATTGAGACAGCAATATCCCTGCTTTCAAGTAAGTTCTTGAAACAATGGCGGTTTCCAAAAAGCTCAAATTTCGGCAAAATGTTTCCGCTTCCATGGGGAGACAAGTTTTACAATCCTATAATAGATGTGCTTGATTGGTGGCGCGAGCTCATAATATGGGGAAATCCAAAACAACAGAAAGAGGCAATGGAATATATAAAAAAGTCTGGGCTTCTTGAGTACTTTAACCCTGAAAAAAGGAGGGGGGCAAAGGAAGCCTTAACGAAATCCGATAGATTCCCTTCCACAAAACCATTCGAGGACCCTCTTTCGCTTTCTTATGAATATAGATGTGATCGTTATAAAAAAGAATTAATTGATCGCTGCCAAAAAATAAAGAAGGCCTTAGATAACAATCTTGGACGTTTTGATTCAAGGATCAAGATACCTAAAGATGACGAGGCTGCCAGGACGAGAAAGATAATTAACTACTTAAAAAAAAGCAAATGGGATTCTTTTTTCTCTGCAAAGGAAATCCAAAGTTTGGCCCTAAAAACCAACTCAGAAATTGCAAAACATATCGTTGCAAAACAAGAAAAAATCAGCGTCACAACTTTGGAACGAGAAACACGGGTGTCCCAACTTCTTAGCGATCTACAAAAGGAAATTCGCGAAGTCCGCGAGCGAAACAAATAAAGCCTAACCTTCCAAGTAAGTCACACCCCTAATTTTTGTCAAAATTCCCCGTTATATCTGACGACAGAAGCAAAACCACGTTGGTCTATACTATCCAATATAAACCACGAACACGTGCAATAAAGGAGAAAAGGTATGGGTAGCGAAAAAGAATTCGTAAGTTTGGAAACATTTTGCAACGAGGTGTCAGATATGCCCCTGGCGACCGCCCGAATTTATGCCAGCACAGGGAAGCTGCCTGGGGTTGTAAAGCTAGGCGTACGCGTCTATGTCCACGTGCCAACGTTTATAGCTGTGATGCTGAGGAATACGCGTAAGCCAAAGAATGGAGACGAAAACGGTAAATAATAAAAAGAAGCCCTCGACGAGCTGGCACGGCAAGGCGAGGGCGGACACAGGTGATACGACATGAAGAGTATAAAGAAACCACCCCGAAATTTCAACCCCCGCAAAAAACCATTTCGCCGAGCCCCACGGCAAGTTAAGCCCGATTTTCAATCCCGGCCACTCAGTTTTTTTGAGACTCAAGACGACTGCAGCTCGGGAGAGATTTCGTTTAATGAGTGGAATCCACTGTATGAGCATTCTTGCTTCGACTACGCGGGCGATGCTGACGATTGTGATTTATTAAATCAGCATCTACACCACTTCATTCAGTTGAGGTTTCAACCCGAAGCTGCTTTATCAACTCGGGAGGCCGCAAAAGGAGAATTCAATGGAAACAATAAGAGATGACACCACAAAAGAGAAAGCGAGAAAATTCATTGAAATATTTCGAGGGTTGCCGGACGCCAGGGGCACTGTAGCGGGCGCATGTATAAAGGGCACTCTTACATTGGAGCATGTTCTACAACATTTAGAAGGTAAAGAGTCGCTTGGCAGATACCCAATATTTGACGAGAAATATATAAAGTGGGTAGCGGTAGACTTTGATTTCAAACAAGCAGCTGATAGAGTGGCTCTTTCAGAAACGCACGCGAAGGAATACGCAAAAGCAATGTTTGATTTAGGCATCAAGCATTGTTGGTTTGAGAGGAGCAAATCTGGCCTCATCCATTTATGGACTTTCTATCGTGAGAAAGTTTTAGCGGAAAAAGTTCGCTATATTCTTATTTCGGTGGCGAAGGACCTGGGTTTGAAAATCGCTAATGGAATTGTAGAAATCTTTCCTAAACAGAATGATGTTTCCACTGGGCATTTCGGCAATTACATTAGCCTCCCTTATTGCGGCGCGCTAGTTTGTTAAAGAACATAAGAAAGCATGCAGAAAGCACTACAAAATAAAAAATTTTTAAATACCTAACCCAAGGAGGGGATACAGCATGGGTTTATCATCGTTTAAAAGCCGTGGGACAGAATTGCCACCTGAAGGAGCCACGTTGGGTATCCTCGTTGAATGTATAGATCTGGGCACCGTCCTAAACGAAAAGTTCGGGCGCTTTTTGCACCAGATCAGGCTAACATGGGA
>JBLNAE010000127.1:0-2973 GCA_050259195.1 Ignavibacteriales bacterium | reverse complement strand
TAGAAAGTGAGTGCGAGTAATTCCTTATCAATACACCTAAGAATGCAACCAGGTTATTGTACCCGACAATAAGAGCGTCCCTTGCTATAATGCTACTTTGGTACGACGATTTGAAAACAATGCTGATACAGAGAGTCATGCAAAAACAATCCTGGGTTTCAATCAGAATTGAGCTTGAATTATCAAAATTTGTTTAGTTCAGATTGTGCCATTTAGAGTTTATAGTTATGGTATTACTTAGAACGAAACAACTAAACCCGAAGATGGGGAATTCAGGTGACTGAGGATTTTCTAATAAATGCGAGTGAAGCAGGCCTGTTTTCTTCGACGGCTTGGCCTACCATTTCCCGGTCACGGCCCTCGCGTTTAGCACGATAGAGAGCTGCGTCGGCAACTCCCAAGATTACATCGGCGGTTGATCCGTGTTCCGGAAAAACTGCTACTCCTAGCGATACGGTGGCCGCTTTAATAGATTGGCCATTGTACTGCACCCTCAGGTGTTTGAATTCTTCCCTTAATTGTTCAGCCCGATCTCTTGTATCGTCCAGTGATGTGTCGGGGAGGATAAGTAGGAATTCCTCGCCACCATAACGGCAGACAATATCTTCTTTACGTGTATGAGTTTGTAGGAAAGAGCCTAATTCATGCAAAAGAGCGTCACCCGCAGCGTGGCCAAAGGTATCGTTAAACTGCTTGAAATGGTCTAAGTCGAGCATTACCACTCCGAGGGGCGTTCCTTTACGTTTAGCTCGATGCAGTTCCCTTCTTAGTGATTCTTCCAGGTAACGCCGATTAAATAGACCTGTGAGAGGGTCACGAATAGCTAGGTTGTGGAGAGTCTCACGCAATTTTAAATTCGCCAGTGCTAACGAAATATGTTCGGCCATGCTCAGGACCAACTGTTGTTTAGTGGACTCCTTCAGGCGTCCCAATATTTCTTCTGGCTGTTTCATTCCGTTCGAACTATTTTGCAAATGCAGCATACCCAGATACTTGCCCTGAGCCATCAAGGGCACGCACAGGTAGCCAGCTGAAGGAGAGTGATTCAGATGCTGGCAAAGCAATTCAGCACGAGGGTCATTTACTATATACACATGCCCCCGCCGTAGCGCCCAGCATTCATTTGGTCTAAACACATCTTCATCATACTGAGACTCACCCCATGCAGCAGCGATTTCCAAAAGATCCTCTGAGACATTAAGCATATATAGCAAACCAGACTCGGCAGGAAATAATTGTTCAGCGAACTTAGAAATGATAGTATAGGCTTCTTCCACCGTTAAACAGGTTTGGAGCAAGTCACCCATTTCATTGAGTAAAGTGGTATTGTGGTTGCGCAGCTCAAGTTGCTTCACCGAGATTGTAAGTTGCTCGTTGGCCTTTTGGATCGTCTCCTCTGCTCGCTTGCGCTCGGTAATATCAGCCATATAGATTCGTATGAGGTTGTTTTCCGAGGTATACCACAGCTTCTGTCCATATACTTTATTGTCCAGATTAATTTCACATGTAAAGGACTTTTGTTCTCCATTCCTGAATGCGTCAATAGTTGATCTTAAACCCTCCAAGATGGGATGACCAATGCCGAGTTCTTGTAGGTCAGGAAATTGTGCTTGTGCTGCGGGGTTTAAATAGATCACACTACCGCTAACCTCTACTTCTATAATAGGACTAGGGTCCTGCTGTGGAATGGAGGCTAGTCGAAAAAGTTCTTTCTCTAGTCTCTTCTGTTCAGTAATATCGCGACCTACTCCAACAATGGCAATTTGTTTTCCATGCTCATCTTGAACTATTGATCTGGTAAGGGAAACGGGAAGCTCACTTTCATCTTTTCGCTTATGGTAAAACTCTCCTTTCCAATCACTTTCACCAAGAACATTACTATCCATCCCAATAATATCTTCTTGCTCATATCCATACATTTCACAGAATGTTTTGTTAACAAAGATCATCTTACCATCCATATCGGTAACATAGACGCTATCGTTGATACTCGTAAGGGCATGTGATAGAAGGTTGAATTGTTTCTCTACCCTCTTGTGTCTAAGTGTATTTTCTACGGTTACCGGCAGGATTTTGAAATAATTTCGTTCCGAGTCTTTTATGAGATAATCACATGCGCCTGCCTTCATTGCTTCAATAGCAATTTTCTCATTGCCAGATCCAGTGAGAATAATGATAGGAGTGTCTTTTATTAAATCAAAAATATCGAACGCTGTGCCATCACCCAGCATGTAGTCCGTAATTACAATATCAAATCTTTTGAATTCTAAAATTTTCTTAACCTCTGAGATGGATCCGGTCATGGTATAGTCGTATGGAGGATTCTCATCCTTAACAAACCGCTCAAAGGCCATCCGATCAATCTTATCATCTTCGATTACTAAAATTCTTATCGTATCCATTCCTGCTTTCATCCACGGCCAACGAATTTCTGGGTTAGTAACTTGCAAGAGTAATGCCATAACAAGCTTTGACTCTAACTTATTCAAATGACTAAGTATTTTCAGAAAAGAATAAAAAGAAGGAATGAAATCTATCACAAATATTGTCAGGAACTTTGGCTTAATAGTAAATTTGTAAGGCTAAAAAGTGGGTTTTGTGCAGTACTGTAGCCTACGAAGTCTGGATAATTTAGAGATGGCTACAAAAAAAGTGTCCACAATGCAATTCTCAGCGTACAAAGAAAAATGGACGATTTCGTAATAAACAAGGCTACCGTTGCAATGATTGTGGTAGGCAGTTTGTTAGCAAATCCAGGGAAGTGGTATTACAGAAAGTACTTTGGAGGCGATACGTATGGAAGCGCCAAACGATATCACAGCTTGCAAAGTGCTACCACAGGAGTCAGCGATGGATACGACAACAACTCGATAGAGTTCCAGTTACAAAGGCACATCTCAAGCCACAAGGTGTGGTCATAGTTGCTGACATGACGTTTTCAAAAAGGACATTTGGGGTCTGTGTTCTAAGAGC
>JBLNAE010000126.1:0-3147 GCA_050259195.1 Ignavibacteriales bacterium | reverse complement strand
TCATGTTTGAACATATAAGCCTGTACAAGGATTCGGAGATAGAGGGCTGGTAGTACTCAAGGCTGGATGCGGAAAACCCTATCCCGTACCCGAATAGGTCAGTGCTATTTGTCTTAATAGGAGAGAACTCGTTAGGGGTATAGAAGAACGCGGAAGATGATTCATCATTTACATCTACCAGAATGTTTTCTACACCTGAGAACTGAGATATTTTACTATAGAGCGGTTCCGTGATCGCTAGAAACCTTTGAATGGATATGTAATCATCCCTTGTGGGGAAAAGACCAATTACCTTTGAGGAATAGTTATCAATCTTAAACGTCACCTGTTTATTGGACTGGGAAACTATTCTTGATGAGAGCTCACGCCATATATCGGGCATTCTCTCGGAGAGTGTCATTGCAAAGCTGTATGGAACACCCAGCACACGGCATATCCTGTATACAGCACTTGAGGATAGTTTGTAATCTACTCCCCGTAGAGAGATCTCTCCTATCACTGAGCCTAGTCTTACCTCTGAAAGCATGGTACTAACATAAACCTCAGTTAGTGAATCTTTGTAATTCTTTACTTCTTCTATTGACTGTAAACGCATGATTTAATACCCCCTTGTTGAGTGTTAAGTTTCTTTATGCCTCTCGGGTCAGATGGAGAGCAATTCTCACCTTGTCCAACCATTCTAGGTTCAAAAAGGAAGCCAAAAGGAAACATTTCATACGAAAAGCCCTATAGCAAAAATAAAGGGCTATATTGGAGCCTCACACAGTTTTTGGCACAGCTCTTGGCTTTGCCTTGAAGAAAAGAAATTCAGGGCAAATGCACGCTTTATAAAGGGGGCATTTTCCTTGTCGGAAGCCAAAACACTAAGAGCCTATAGGATCAACCTTAATACTCTAACTGAGTTACCTAAAAGCTCAGAATGATGAAGCTATACCCTTCCGATAGTGTTTATTAATCTACTCTAGAGCGGCTTCCTCATATCTTCTCGTTAGAGGATGCGATTCTTTTACTTTGGATAGTACGGCTTAAAAAGAGTGGATTAAGCCTCCAAGCTATCAGAAAGGATGTATCAAATCTAAGAAAGTTCTTACCCGAGGGTTTGAAGAATCCCGATGAAGCATATTTTATCATTGTAGGAAAAGAGGTATTATTGGTACGCAACGAGCAAGAAATCCTCAGTTTGTTAAGACGTCCCGGTCAACTTCTGATGTGCTTCTTGGTTGAAGAAGATATAGTAGAGGAAATAAAGGAGCTTTTAAAGGCAGCGTAAAAAAATGAGGGAGTCGGGAAAGATATGGAAGACTCTGGTAACAAAACAATTTTGACAGTTTTAGAAGAGGGAGGGTGAATGAATAGAGGTAAAAAGCTGTGGGTTTTAACATACCTTCTTTTTATAGCTATTTTGCTATTGTTGGTAGAAAACACTCCTTCATCAACACTATTACCACCTTCTATAAATTCTCCGACTCCGAGACCCTCTTCTAGTCCAGCAAAAAGAGATCTTCTTTTTTTCGACTTTCACTATGGTCTGGAATTACATCACCAGCTTTGCAATCGCTCGGGGAGTCGGCAATAGAGGTTTGGAGTAAGTTGGTCAAAAATCCAGACAGGTTCACTAGTGCAAATACTGAGGCGTTATTCGGAAAGTTCGATACAAGTCAATATCCAGAGCTAAGGAGCTGGTATGAGTACATTACAGCCAGATATGCTTGGATCATCCTATAAGGATCGTTCAGCCCAACCAGTCGCTGGATGGTTTGTACGTTTGCGGATATGATAATGAAATGGCAAAAACAAGAATTGGCAAGCTACCACCTCGCTACTCATTCATTCTTAATAAGTATCCAGATGTGCGTCTCAGCAAATGTCCTTTATGTGAGAAACCTACTCACCTGCGAAAGCTTGCATTGTTTATACATATTGACGGGTGGGAACCGATGGCACTTGGAAAGACCTGTCGGTACTGCTCACGATGTGAATTAATCATGGCGCACCAAGATGAATTAGAAGCAGAGTTAGCATATAGCTTTAGCAAGATAGCACCCGAAGTGATAGGCAATGAATACTTGGTGCTGGGGACGGTGGAGAAGAAAGTTTGGAAGGGTGGTTTAAAAGGCAGCAGCAATCAACTCGATGAGGTATTGAAGCACACTGCTGACTTCAGGAAGGTGCTAGATCTGAAAGTAGAACCAGGTGGATGGTATCCCGCCGATAAAAAGAAGGCGTAAAATTGACCGATGACTTTCTGTCCCTCGCTGAGCAGCGACGCACAGACCGTGTTTCGTGTGTCTCTGTAAGTGCTTGATTTCCTATCGAACTCACATTTAGTACTAGATTCCTCCGGCGAATCTGCCGGGATTAAGGATGGAGTTAGGGTCAAAAAGGGCCTTTAATTTTCTCATCATGTTAATGGATGTTCCGACATGAAGTATTCTGATATGCATCATGGACTGGCAATTTTTTTGAACACTGTTATGTATATATTGTTTTTAAAAAATTATTAGAACACAAATTCGAGCATAAAGTTGGATGAGAATATCCTTACCCTAACAATAGAAGTTTACATGCTGATATAGCCTTTTTAGATAAAGACTGACTTGTCGCATTGGTAGAATTCAAATTATGGACACAAGAAAATGATATAAAAATAAAAAAAGATATTGATAAGTTGAGGCAATTAAATTGGGGAGAGTAATGAAAATCGGAGCAAAAGTCTGGATAAAAGCATTTATGAGGTTTTTGAAATCACCAGAGAATGATAGATATTATGGTATAACAGATCTACAGTGGACAATCTTTATGGGAAAGATGGGAAAGGTTTTGGAGCGAGTAGGTAGGGAGATAGAGTGTGATGTTGCCATGAGGCGTGATATCACTAAAAAAGATGAGTATAGTGGGGAGTATTTAAATATTGATGCTATGTTTACTGATAATCAAGAAGACTGGAATGAGTAAGAAACCTTATTGATACATGGCAGGTTTATATAGGACAGGATAAACCCTAAACTCTAGGAGGTGACTCATGGGTCTTCCATTTAATAGAATTTATAAACTATCAACAGTAATAGTTATTCTGGCTAGCTTCATTCCCGTATCTTTGATATCCAGGAGTGCTGAGTGTGCTGTGGCTGACTCAGAGATGATTTT